>JAEWJQ010000181.1 GCA_023386515.1 Pseudomonadota bacterium
CCGCCTACAGCTTCGTGACCTTGGTTCGGGAATAGCCGACGCGGCGGCGTGGGACGCGCGCGTCTCTGCTACGATAAAGGGAGAACCGCCGTGTCGGTGGCGGTCGGGGGACGGCGATGCTCTATACCAAGCCGGTGTTCGCGCCGGACAGCGAGGAGGCGGTGTTCGCGCTGATCGACCAGCTGCCGCTCGGCACGCTGATCACGATCCATGACGGCGTGCCGCAGTGTCGCATCCGGTCTTCGTCGGTGACCGAGCGGGGCGTCGGCTGATCAGCCATGTCGCCCGGAACAACGATCATGCGGCGTTGCTGCAGGACGGGCTGGCCGCGACGGCGACCTTTCTGGACACCGGCGGCTATGTCTCGCCATCCTGGTATCCGGCGGCACCGGCGCGGGATTCGGCACCGACCTGGGTCTTCCGCGTCGCGCATGTCCATGGGCGGCTGCGCCTGCTGTCGCGGGCGGAGACGATGCGGCATCTGGTCGATCTCGTCGCCCAGACGAAGGCGGGGCGCGACCATGGCTGGTCGATCGGCGAACTGGGGCGAGAGGGCGTGCAGCGGCGGCTGGATGCGATCCAGGGGTTCACGCTGGAGATCGAGCGGATCGAGGCGAGCTTCCGCCTGGGCCAGGACGAGCGGCAGCGCGACTTGGCGGCCGCGGTCGCCGCTTACGATGCGCTCGGCGAGAGCAGGCTGGCCGGGCTGATGCGCGCGGCGCGCGGCGACCTGCCGCCGGCGCCCGGCGGTCAAGATGATTGAGTCGCCCTGCAACCTTCCTTAAAGGCGCGGGATCATGGAGCGGCTGGACGGCGGCTCGGCCATTCCGCCGCATCTGGCCGGCGGCATCGTCGCGCTCGGCAATTTCGACGGTTTCCACCTCGGTCACCAGGCGGTGGTCGGGGCGGCGGTGGCGCGGGCGCGCGCCGAGGGGCGGCCGGCCCTGGTCGCGACCTTCGATCCCCATCCGGTGCGCCACTTCCGGCCCGACATGCCGCCGTTCCGGCTGACCACGCTCGACCAGCGGCAGCGACTGTTCGCCGAGGCGGGGGCGGATGCGATGGTGGTGTTCCGCTTCGACGGCGATCTGGCGAGCCTGTCGGCCGATGCGTTCGTCGCCGAGCGGCTGGTCGCCCGCCTCGCCATCGCCGGGGTGGTGACCGGCGCGGATTTCACCTTCGGCAAGGGCAAGAGCGGCGATGTCGCAACACTGGCGGCGCTCGGCGAGCGGCACGGGTTCGTCGCGGACACCGTCGGGCCGGTGACGCTGGACGGCGAGCCGGTCTCGTCGAGCCGCATCCGCGCCGCGCTGCGCCGGGGTGACGCACGTGAGGCGGCCCGCCTGCTGACCCGGCCGTTCGCGATCGCCGGCGTGGTGCAGCATGGCGACAAGGTCGGCCGGACGATCGGCTATCCGACCGCCAATCTGGACATGGGCAAGTATCTGCGCCCGGCCTACGGCATCTATGCGGTGACCGGGCGGCTGTCCGACGGGCGGGTGCTGACGGGCGCCGCCAATCTGGGCATCCGGCCGAGCTTCACCCCGCCGAAAGAATTGCTCGAGCCCTTTTTCTTCGACTTTTCCGGCGATCTGTACGGCCAGGCGATTGAGGTCGCGCTGATCGACTATATCCGCCCGGAAGCGAAGTTCGACGATCTCGACGCCCTGGTCCGCCAGATGGAGGCGGATTGTGCACGGGCGCGTGCGATCCTGCACGTATAGACGAGTGACACAGGCGGCGGACTTCCGCTAGAGCGCGCAATTCTATGACCGACGCCTCTGCGCCCGATACCGCCCGCGACGCCGCCCCTGACGCCAACAGGGACTGGCGCGACACCGTCTTCCTGCCGAAGACCGACTTTCCGATGAAGGCCGGCCTCGCCGCCAAGGAGCCGGCGATCCTGGAGCGGTGGCAGCGGATCGGCCTGTACGACCGGCTGCGCGCAATCCGTAAGGGGCGCGAGCTGTTCATCCTGCACGACGGTCCGCCCTACGCCAACGGCGACATCCACATGGGCCATGCGATGAACAAGGTCCTGAAGGACATCATCGTGCGCAGCCAGTCGCTGATGGGCAAGGACGCGCCCTATGTGCCCGGCTGGGACTGCCACGGCCTGCCGATCGAATGGAAGGTCGAGGAGGCGTATCGCGCCAAGAAGCAGAACAAGGACGACGTGCCGGTCGCCGACTTCCGCGCCGAATGCCGCGCCTATGCGACGGGCTGGGTCGACGTGCAGCGCGGCCAGTTCCAGCGGCTGGGCGTGATGGGCGATTGGGCCGACCCATATCTGACCATGAATTATGGCGCCGAGGCGGCGATCGTCGGCGAGCTGCTCAAGTTCGCCGAATCCGGCCAGCTGTATCGCGGCGCCAAGCCGGTGATGTGGTCGCCGGTCGAAAAGACCGCGCTGGCGGAGGCGGAGGTCGAATATGAGGACATCGTCTCGACCCAGATCGACGTCGGTTTCGAGATCGCGTCCGCGCCGGAAGCGGAGATACTGGTCGGCGCGACCGCGGTGATCTGGACCACCACGCCGTGGACGATCCCGGTCAACCAGGCGCTCGCCTACAATCCGGCGCTCGACTATGTCCTGTTCCGCGGCGGCGAGCGGCGGTTCCTGGTCGAAGAGAATCTGCTGCCGGCGTTCCTTAAGCGCACCGGGCTGGCGATGGACGAGTTCGTCGCGCTGGTGAAGGGCGCGGCGCTGGAGGGCGCGACCGCGCGGCACCCGATGCACGCGCTGGGCGGCTTCTTCGCCAGGCCGCGGCCGTTCCTGGCCGGCGAGTTCGTGACGCGCGACGCGGGCACCGGCCTGGTCCGTATGGCGCCCGACCATGGCGAGGACGACTTCCTGCTGTGCAAGGCCAACGGCATCGAGCCGGTGTTCGCGGTCGACGGCGCCGGCTTCTACCGCGCCGACTGGGCGTGGCTGGGCGGCCAGGGCAGCGTCATCAACAAGAAGTTCGTCGGCGCCGACGGGCCGATCTGCACCGACCTGCGCGAGGCGGGGGCGCTGCTGTCCGCGTCCGACGATTTCGCGCACAGCTATCCGCACAGCTGGCGGTCGAAGGCGAAGGTGATCTTCCGCGCGACGCCGCAATGGTTCATCCCGATGGACCGCGCAATCCTGCCGCAGGGTGCCGGCACCCCGAGCAACGGCGCGACGCTGCGCGAAACCGCGCTCGACGCGATCGAGCACACCCGCTGGGTACCGGAGCGGAGCCGCAACCGCATCCGCTCGATGGTCGAGGGGCGGCCCGATTGGGTGATCAGCCGCCAGCGCGCGTGGGGCGTGCCGATCGCGCTCTACGTCCACCGCCAGTCGGGCGAATATCTGGTCGATGCCGACGTCAACGCCCGCATCGTCGCGGCGTTCGAGGCCGGCGGCGCCGACGCCTGGTTCACCGCCGACCATCAGGCGCTGCTCGGCCCGGCTTACGACCTCGCCGATTACGAGGTGGTCGAGGATATCCTCGACGTCTGGTTCGATTCGGGCTCGACGCACGTCTTCACCGTCGAGGCGCGCTATGGCGAGGACGTGCGCGCCAATCTGTACCTCGAAGGCTCCGACCAGCATCGCGGCTGGTTCCAGTCGTCGCTGCTCGAAAGCTGCGGCACGCGCGGGCGGGCGCCCTATGACGCCGTGCTGACGCATGGCTTCGCGCTCGACGACAAAGGGCGCAAGATGTCGAAGAGCCTCGGCAACGTCGTCGATCCGCTGAAGGTGATCGGCGAGAGCGGGGCGGACATCTTGCGCATGTGGGTCGCCTCGACCGACTATTTCGACGATGTGCGGATCGGCAAGGAGGTGCTGGCGACGGCGTCGGACGCCTATCGCAAGCTGCGCAACACCTTCCGCTACCTGCTCGGCGCGCTCGACGGGTTCGATGATGCGGAGAAGGTGCCGGTCGCCGCGATGCCGGAGCTGGAACGCTATGTGCTGACCCTGCTCGGCCGGCTCGACGTCGACCTGCGCGAGGCGGCGGAGGGTTTCGAGCTCAATCGCTACCTGCGCCGGCTGACCGACTTCGCCAACGAGGATCTGTCGGCCTTCTTCTTCGATATCCGCAAGGATTCGCTGTATTGCGACGCGGCGGACGATCCGAAGCGGCGCGCCTATCGCACGGTGCTCGACCTGCTGTTCCACGCGCTCGTCCGCTATGCCGCGCCGATCCTGTGCTTCACCGCCGAGGAGGTGTGGCAGGCACGCTTCCCGAGCGAGGATCAGTCGGTGCATTTCCTCGAATGGCCGGAGCTGCCCGCCGTCGCCGGGGACGATCCGCTGTCGACCGACTGGGCGGACGTGCGGGCGCTGCGCCAGACGGTGACGGAGGCGATCGAGCCGCTGCGTCGCGAGAAGACCGTGCGCTCCAGCCTGGAGGCGGAGGTGACCGTGCCCGATCTGCCGTTGCCGGCGGCGGCGCTGGCGGAGACGTTCATCGTCGCGCGCGTCGATGCGGGCGAGGGGGTCACCGTGCGCCGCACCGACTATCACAAATGCGGTCGATGCTGGCGGCATCTTCCCGAGGTCACGACCGACGGCGCGCTGTGCGGACGCTGCACGAAGGTGGTCGGCAATGCGTAAGCTGCCCGTCGTCGGCCTGGTCACCGCGACCGTCGTGTTCCTGGTCGACCAATTGAGCAAGATCGGCGTCACGCGCGGTCTGGGTCTCACCGACCTGACCGACGCGCGCTACATCACGCCCTTCTTCAACCTGCGCTTCGTCGCCAATCACGGCGTGTCGCTCGGTTATCTGCATGCCGACACCGATGCGATGCGCTGGGCGCTGGTCGCGATGACCGGCGCGATCGCCGCCGCGGTGGCGGTGTGGATGACGCGCGAGACGCAACGCGCCGATCGGATCGCGCTGGGCGCGATCCTGGGCGGGGCGATCGGCAATATCGTCGATCGCGTGCGGCTCGGCTATGTCGTCGATTTCGCCGATCTTCACTTCGGCGAATACCGGCCGTTCCTTGTCTTCAACGTCGCGGATGCGGCGATCACCCTCGGCGTGCTGGTGCTGCTTGTCCGCGCGCTCCTGATGCGCGACAAGCGCGACGCAGTTTCGGAGAATCCCCATGCGTAAGTTCGTTGCCGTTGCCACTGGCCTTGCCTGCGTCGCCCTGCTGTCCGGCTGCGGCAAGCGCGGCTACGACCGCGCGCGTCCCGACGAATTCGCCGTCGCGCGTCAGGCGCCGCTGGTGATCCCGCCCGATTATTCGCTGGTGCCGCCGCAGCCGGGCGCGGCACGGCCGCAGGACAATGCCTCCACCGCGCAGACGCTGCAGGCGCTGTTCGGCGGCAATCAGCAGCGCAGCCAGGCGGAAAACGGCGTGCTGCAGCAGGCTGGCGACGATGCGGCCGATACCGGCATCCGTTCGTCGGCGGGCGATCCGGGCACCAACGTCGTCGACAAGGGTGCGACCACCCGCGACATCGTCGCCGCGCCCCAGGGCGACGGCCAGGACGCGCGCGCCTCGGCACAGTAAGGTTTGATACCAAGCCCCTCCCCTTCAGGGGAGGGGTTAGGGGTGGGGCTTCACCGCGAACCCCATCGTCTCAGGAAA
>JAEWJQ010000118.1 GCA_023386515.1 Pseudomonadota bacterium
ATCCATTTCCCCGACCTTCGCCGTGTTAAAGGACGGAGAGCCTCACTCCGCCGGCTGGTCGCCCTCGTAGCCGATGCGGCCCTGTGCGGGGCCGAGCTTGGGCGCGGCCGGGTCGCCGGCGATGCCGACCACCGCGCTGCCGTCGTCGCCGGGGCGGTAGGTGAGCAGGCGCCGGCCGAGGCGGGGGCCGACGAACCGCTCGACCCCGACGGCGAGGCTGAACGCGGCGGGCACGATCAGCAGCGTGAGGACGGTCGACAGCGTCAGGCCGCCGATCACGACGATGCCCATCGGCGCGCGCCACGATCCGTCGCCGTTCAGCGACAGAGCGGTCGGGATCATGCCCGCGACCATCGCCACCGTGGTCATCACGATCGGCTGCGCGCGCTTGTGGCCGGCGTCGATGATCGCGGTCAGCGTGTCGACGCCCTTCTCCATCTCCTCCAGCGCGAAATCGATCAGCAGGATCGAGTTTTTGGCGACGATGCCGAGCAGCATCAGCAAGCCGATGTAGACCGGCAGCGACACCGGCTTGCCCGCCACCCACAGGGCGATCAGGCCGCCGAGCGGCGCGAGCAGCAGCGAGCCCATGTTGACGAACGGCGGCAGCGCGCGGCGATACAGGAGGACGAGCACCGCGAAGACCAGGAAGGTGCCGCTGACCACCGCGATGATGAAGTTGGTGATCATCTCCTGCTGCCACTTGGCCTGGCCGAGGGTCAGCTTGTTCACGCCGATCGGCAGGTTCTTCATGGTCGGCAGATTGTCGATCTGCTTCTGCGCGACACCCGACAGGACGCCGGGGGCGAGGTCGGCGCCGACGGTGATCTGCCGCTGCTGGTTGACGCGATCGATCTTGGTCGGGCCGGAGCCGAGGCCGATGTCGGCGACGACGCTCAAGGGCACCGAGCCGCCGTTCTGCGTAGTGACGGGCAGGTTCTGGATCGTCGACAGCTCGGTGCGCGCACCCTCGTCGAGCGCGACGCGGATCGGCACCTGGCGGTCGGAGAGCGAGAAGCGCGCCGAATTCTGGTCGATGTCGCCCAAAGTGGCGATGCGGATCGCGCTCGACAGCGCCTGCGTCGTCACGCCGAGCTGGGCGGCGAGATCGAGCCGCGGCTTGATCACGATCTCCGGCCGCTGGATGTTGCCGGCGACGCGCGGCGCGGTGAGCGTCGGCAGCTTGCTCATCTCCGCGACGATCTGGTTCGCGGTCTTGGTGAGCAGGTCGGGATCGTCACCGCCGAGCACGACGGTCATGTCGCGGCCCGACGAGCCCCAGCCGAACTGCGAGCGGAAGCCGACGCGCGCGTCGGGGATCTTGGCGAGCTGCGGCGCGAGTTGGCGCTCGAATTCGGTGCTCTTGAGCTTGCGGTCGTCCTTCAGCGTCGCGGTGACGCGGCCGGTGTTGACCGAGCCGTTGGAGCCGGTGCGGGCGTAGACGGAGGCGACGTCGGGCTGCTTGCGCAGCAGGTCGGCGACCTGGCGGACGACCGCGTCGGTCTGTTCCAGCGTGGTGCCGGGCACCATCTCGATCGTCGCGGTGGAATCGTCCTGGTCCTGTTCGGGGCTGAACTGCGACGGCAGCACCGCGAACATGACCAGCGTCATCGCAAAGGCGCCGACGCCGATGCCGACCACCCACAGGCGATGATCGCGGAAGCGGCCGAGGATGCGGTGGATGCCGCCGCGCGCCGCGCTCGCCTTGGCCCGGCCGCTGTCGAGCGTCCAGCGCAGCACGCCCATATAGGCGTCCATCAGGCGACCCTCGCCATGGCTGGCGGGGCCCGCGGCCTTGAGAAAATAGGCGGCGATCATCGGCGTGACGAGACGCGCGACCGCCAGGCTCATCAGCACCGAGACGACGACGGTGAGGCCGAAATTCTTGAAGAACTGGCCGGAAATGCCGGGCATGACGCTGACCGGCATGAACACCGCGACGATCGCCATCGTCGTCGCCAGCACGGCGAGGCCGATCTCGTCCGCCGCGTCGATCGATGCCTGATAGGCCGATTTGCCCATGCGCATGTGGCGGACGATGTTCTCGATCTCGACGATCGCGTCGTCGACCAGCACGCCGGCGACCAGGCTGAGCGCGAGCAGCGTCATCTGGTTGAGGTTGAAGCCGAGCAGCTCCATGAACCAGAAGGTCGGGATCGCCGACAGCGGGATGGCGAGCGCGGAGATCAGCGTCGCGCGACCGTCGCGCAGGAACAGGAACACGACGATGACGGCGAGGATCGCGCCCTCGATCATCGCGTGGATCGCGCTCTCATATTGCATCTCGGTGTATTTGACGCTGTTCGAACGCAGCACGAAATGCACCGAGGGGTTGCGCTTCTCGAGATCGGCGAGCTTCTTCACCGCGCCGTTGAACACGCTGACGTCGGACGCGCCCTTGGCGCGCTGGAAGTCGAAGCTGATCGCCTGGCGGCCGTCGACCGCGGCGCGGCTACGCTGTTCGGCATAGAGGTCGCGGACCGTGGCGATGTCGGCGAGGCGGACGGTGCGGCCGGCCGACACCGGGATCAGCGTCTGGCCGAGATCGTAGGCGTTCTTGGCATTGCCGAGCACGCGCACCGATTCCTCCGCGCCCGCGATCTCGGCGCGGCCGCCGGCGGCATTGAGGTTGATCGCGCGCAATTGCTGGTTGACCTGGCTGGCGGTCAGCCCCTGGCTCTGCAGCTTGGCGGGGTCGAGGATGACCCGGATCTCGCGGGTGACGCCGCCGTTGCGGTTGACCGCGGCCATGCCGGGCACCGACAGCAATTCCTTGGTGACGGTATTGTCGATGTACCAGCTGAGCTGTTCCACCGTCATGTCGTTGGAGATCGCCGAATAGCTGGCGAGATCGTTGTCGGTGGTGTTGGCGCGGAACACCTGCGGTTCGAGGATGCCGTCGGGCAGGTTGCTGCGGATCTGCTGGATCGCGCTGCGCACGTCCTCGACCGCGCGGTCGATCGGCGTGCCGATCGTCAGCTGGACGACGGTCTGCGACTGGCCCTCGGTGACGGTGGAGTTGATCTCGTCGACGCCCTGCAGGCTGCGCAGCGCGGATTCGACCTTCTGCGTGACCTGGTTCTCCAGCTCGGTCGGCGCGGCGCCGGGCTGGCTGATGACGACGATCGCGACCGGGAAGTCGATGTCGGGATCGTTGTTGACGCTCATCCGCATGAACGACACGACGCCGGCCAGCGTCAGCGCGACGAACAGCACGATCGGCGGAACCGGGTTGCGGATCGCCCAGGCGGAAATGTTGCGAAAGCTCATGACGATCAGCTCGCCTTGGTGGTGGCAGCGCGGAGCAGCGGCTTCACCTTCTGCCCCGGCGACAGGAAGCCGCCGGCGGATTGGACCACGCGCTCCGTGCCGTCGAGGCCGCTAGCGATGGTGATCCCGGTGTCAAAGACCTGGCCGACCTTGACGTTGCGGCGCTCGACCTTGTCGTCCTTGCCGACGACGTAGACGAAGCTACCCTTCTCGTCGCTCTGCAGCGCCGAATTCGGCAGCAGCGGCGCCTGGCCGGCCCCGCCGATGATCGTCGCGGTGGCGAAGCCGCCGGGGCGGATCGCATCGTTATAGGCGACCTGGACGCGGGCGGTGCCCTGGCGCGTCTGCGGGTCGATGATCGGCGACAGCTGCCAGACGGTGCCGGGGAAGCCCTGCGTCGTGCCGACCGGCGTGACGGTGGCGCGGGAGCCGACGTGCAGGCCGGCGAGGTCGGTTTCCGCGACCTGCGCGCGCAGCTCCATCTGGCCGTCCATCGCCATGCGGAACAGGACTCCCGAACCGCTGCTGACGATCTGGCCCGGCTCCGCCTGGCGGGTCAGCACCAGGCCGGCGGCGGGCGCGCGGATGTCGAGCCGGCCGTTGCGCGCCTGCGTCTCGCGCAGCGCCGCCTGGGCGACGCGGACGCGGGCGGCGGCGGCATCGCGGGTCGCGGCCTTGCGCTGCAGATCCGCCTTGGAGATGAAGCCGCGGTCGACCAGCGCCTGCGCCCGGTCGAGTTCGGCCTGGGCGATGTCCTGATCGGATTTGGCGACGGCGATCTGCGCGGCCAGGCTCTGCGCAGTCTGCGCCTGCACCGATCGATCGACGGTGGCGAGGACCTGACCGGCCTTCACCCACTGGCCGGGCTCGACCAGCACGCGGGTGATCATGCCGCCTTCACCGGCGACGCCGACCGGCATTTCACGCTTGGCGGCGAGCGTGCCGGTGGCGTTGACGGTGCGGTCGACCAGCTGGCGGCCGGGGACGATGACGCTGACCAGCGGCAGCTGCTCGCCGCCCTGCGCCTTCGGCGCCTCGTGCTTGCGGCCGAACAATAGCCAGCCGGCGATCACCGCGACCAGGATCATGGCGACGATCCCGACGATGCGGCCCTTGCCGCGCGGCGCGGGCGCGCCGGGCAAGGCGAGCCGCTCTTCCTGTCCGATCATCCCGGTTTCGTAATTCATGCCCGACCCCAATCCTCACCGAACAGCTGTATTACATGAATATAGCACTTCGCTCAAGCCCCCCGGCGAGCGGTGCCGCCCTGTGCCCGAAATATGCTGCAACCGCAAGGAAAAGGCCCGTTCAGCCACGGTTGTAGCAGGGTCGGGCAGGGGGCATGGACCACAAGGATCAATAACGGGAGATATAGCGTGACTCAGGCGATCGGGGTGCGGGCGGCGACGGGCACGGCGGTGCTGGCCATGGCCTTGCTGGCGGCGGTGCCCGCCACCGCGCAACAGGCGGCGCAGACGGTGGAGCCTCTGGTGCCGGCCGCCGGTACCGTTCTGGAGGTCAGCGCAGAGGGGCGGACGACGCGGGTCCCCGATCTGGCGACGATCCGCGCAGGCGTGGTGTCGCAGGCGCCGACCGCGGCCGCAGCACTGTCGGACAATGCGCAGCGGATGGCGCGCGTGATCGCGGCGCTGAAGCGCGCCGGGGTCGCCGAGCGCGACGTCGCCACCTCGACGGTCGGGCTCGCGCCGCAATATCGCTATGCCGACAACCAGCCGCCGACGATCACCGGCTATCAGGCGACCAACAGCGTGGCGATCCGCTTCCGCGACGTGGCACGGGCCGGCACGCTCCTCGACGCGCTGGTGGCGCAGGGCGCCAACCAGATCGACGGGCCGAACCTGTCGATCGACAAGCCCGATGCCGCGCTCGACGAGGCGCGCACCGACGCGGTCAAGCGGGCGCGGGCCAAGGCCGACGTCTATGCCGCCGCCGCCGGCCTGCGCGTCGTCCGCATGGTGTCGATCAGCGAGGCCGGCCAGGATGCCGGCGGGCCCGAGCCGGTAAGGCCGATGATGATGATGCGCGTCCAGGCAGAGGCCGCGCCGACGCAGATCGCGCCGGGCGAGAAGAACGTCACCGTGACGCTGTCGGTGCGCTTCCTGCTGGGGTGACGCCGAAAGGCGCCTGCCCGTATGCGGGGAGGCGCCCCAGGGCACCCCATACGAAAAGGGGC
>JAEWJQ010000129.1 GCA_023386515.1 Pseudomonadota bacterium
GCTGGAAGCTGCGCGACAGCACCGGCGCCGCCCAGATCCCCGCCGCCGCATCCGCCATCACGACGCTGACCTGACCCAGGAACAGCGGCAGCAGAAAGGCACGTCGTGCCCAGAGTTCGGCAACGACGATACGGAATGGAGCATGCGTGCAGGCAGCGACCTCGTGCCGTGGCGGTTCCCGCATCAGAAACAGCGGCAGTGCCGCGACGACGCCGATCACTGCCAGCGCCAGATGCGCGCTGCGCCACGGTGCGCCGTAGGAGAGCCAGTCCGGCGCGGCCTTGTGCACGAACAGGCCGAACAAGGCACCGGTAAGACCGAAGGCCATCGCCTGGCCGAGCGACTTGCCGAGATTCACGACGAGCAGCGCCCGCCCGCGCTGGGTGGGCGCGCAAAGGTCGGCGCACAGCGACAGAGCGGCGGTCAGCGCCCCCGTGGTGCCTATGCCAGTCAGCATGCGGCCGACGAACAGCGTCCATACGCCCGGTGCGACCGCGGTGAGCAGCGTTCCCGCCACGAAGGTGGCGACGAGGGCGATCATGATCACGATGCGGTTGCGCCGATCGACAAGGATGCCGATCGGGATGGAGAAGAGGGCAAGGGGCAGGGCGGCGCTGACGCCCTGAATGAGGCTCAGCGTATAGTCGCTGAGGTGAAGCTCGGCCTTGGCGCCCTCCTGCACCGTGCCGAACGACCCCATCATCGTGAAGCCCAGCGTCATCGCCAGAGCGAGCGCGAGAAGGGGAAGCAGCGAGCCCGTGAACGAGCGCTCCGTCGTGGTCATGCGGTCACCTGAAGCTGATGGGCGGACGAGTGGCGACGGCCGGGCCATGGTGGCCATCGCTCGGGCTGCTTCCGCGATGCGAAAGGCGGGTCGTCACAGGCTGAAGATCTTGCCGGGATTGAAGAGATCCAGGGGGTCGAGCGCCCGCTTCAGCGTCCGCATGACATCCACGGATTCGCCCAGCTCCTGCACCAGCCAGTCCTGCTTGCCGATGCCGATGCCGTGTTCGCCGGTACAGGTGCCGTCCATCTCTAGCGCCCGCGCCACGAGGCGGGCGTTCAGCGCCTTCACTTCCCGCATCTCGTCGACCGAATCGGGATCCATGGCGAAAATGACGTGGAAATTGCCGTCGCCGACATGGCCGAGGATCGTCGCCGGCATGCTGGCCCCGGCGAGATCCCGCTTGGTCTCGATGATGCATTCCGGCAGGCGGCTGATCGGCACGCAGACGTCGGTGGTCCAGCCGACAGCGCCGGGACGCAGCGCGACTGCGGCATAATAGGCCTCGTGCCGCGCCTTCCACAGCCTGGCGCGCTCTTCGGGCAGGTTGGACCAGTCGAAGCTGCCGCCGCCATTCTCGGCCGCCAGCATTCCCACCAGCTCGATCTGCTCGGCGACGCCGCCGGGCGAGCCGTGGAATTCGAAGAAGAGGGTGGTGACCTCGGGCAGGGCCAGCTTGGACCAGGCGTTGACCGCGCGGATCTGCATGTCGTCGAGTATCTCGACGCGTGCCAGCGGCACGCCGGACTGAATCGACTGGACGACGGTGGTGACCGCGCCCTCGAGCGTCTCGAAGCCGCAGACCGCGGCGGAGATCGTCTCGGGGATCGGGTGAAGCCGCAACGTCACCTCGGTGATGATGCCCAGCGTGCCCTCGCTCCCGACATAGAGGCGGGTCAGATCATATCCGGCCGCCGACTTGCGGGCGCGGCGGGCGGTCGTGATGACCTTGCCCTCGGGGGTGACGACCTTGAGGCTGAGGACGGCCTCGCGCATGGTGCCGTACCGTACCGCGTTGGTGCCGCTGGCGCGGGTCGAGGCCATGCCGCCGATCGTCGCATTGGCGCCCGGATCGATCGGGAAGAACAGGCCGGTGTCGCGCAGATGCTCGTTCAGCTTCTCGCGCCGGCACCCCGCCTGGACGGTGCAGTCGAAGTCCTCGGCATGGACCGCGAGGATCGCGTCCATCTCCGAAAGGTTGACGCTGACGCCGCCGCGGATCGGCACCGCATTGCCTTCGATGGACGTGCCCGCGCCGAAAGGGACGATGGGAATATGCGCGTCGACGCAGAGGTTGACGAGATCGACGACGTCCTCGGTCGATCGCGCGAAGACCACCGCATCCGGCAGCACGACGTCGAAATGGGCCTCGTTCGATCCGTGCTGGCGCAGCATCGCCTCGCCGAAGTGCAGGTCCTTCCCGAACCTGCTCTGCAGCCGCTCGACGAAAGCGGTGTCGAGCGGCTGGCGCGTGACGGGGGTTCCCAGGTCCATGACCGTTCCTAGAACTTGAAGCTGGCGCGGGCGCCGTAGCGTCGGCGGTCGCCCTGGATCGCAAGGTTCGAGCCGATAATCGGCCCGAGGGCCGGCCCGAGCGCCCGGTCGAGGGCGGAGCGGTCGATGTAGCTCTCGATATACTTCTCGTTCAGCAGGTTGGTGCCGAAGGCGGCGATCTCGAACCCGCTCGCGAAGCGCAGCGCGATCGACCCGTTGACCAGCGCATAGGGGGACAGCCTGGGCGCGACATTGGGGTTGAGGGACGAACCGATCCGGCTGCCCTTGCCGACCACCCCGCCGTCGAAGACCAACGCGCTGCTGCCGATCGGCACCGTATAGGTGGTGCTGGCGTTGAAATTGTAATCGGGGGTGAAGATCACCCGGTCGGACGAGACGTGAACGCCGGTCGTGGCGAAATACTGGCTGTCGTCCGTGATCCGGGAGTGGAGATAGGCCGCGCCGGCGTCGATGCGCCATTGATCGGTCAGCCGCAGATGCGCCTCGATCTCGGCCCCGTAGCTTTCGACATGGCCGGTGTTGAGGTTGATGGCGACGAAGCCGGCCCCGGTCGAGCTCGGCGCCAGCGAGTTCTGGCCGATGAAGTCGCTATAGTCGTTGTAGAAGATATCGGCGTTGACGGTCAGCCGGCTGTTCATGCCGCTGAACTTGGTGCCGAGCTCGTAGGTCCAGACGTTGTCGCCCCGATAGGTCGCGTCCTGGGGCCGGGTGCCCGGGCCGTTCTGGCCGCCGCCGCGAATGCCCTTTGCGACCGACGCATAGGTCATGAAGTCCGGGGTCCAGCGTTCGGTAAGGGTGACGCGCGGCTGGAAGGCGTTCTTGTTGTAGGCGGGGGCGGTGTAGAAGGAGGGGGTGCCGCCGATGGTGGCCCGGCTGACCTGGCTGGCCTCGAGCGCCTGATGGTCGTACCGGCCGCCGACGGCGAGATCGGTTTTCGATCCGAGCTTCACGAAGATCGTCCCGAACAGCGCGCGGGTGTCGTTCCTGGCATAGGTGCTGCTCGGCGAACGCTGTGCGGGCAGGGGCAAGCCGAGCGCGGCGAAGTTCAGCGTGCTGAGGTTGTCGGCCGTCTGGACGTAGCGGTTCCCGTAAACGCCGATCAGGGTGGAAATGGCGTCCGACCATTGCGTGTCGAACCGCGCCTCCACCGTTTTGGTGACGAGCCGCGATCCGCCGACGGTGCGCAGCAGGTCGATCGGCCCGTAATCGCCATCGCCCGCGGCCGAGAGGGTCTTGCGGTTGTAGGCGAGGATGACCGTTGCCTTGGTCTTCAGCCGGTCGGACGTGAATTCGCTTTTCAGGTTTGCGCCGTAATAGTCGATGGTGGCGAGGCTGCGCTGATTGGTCGCGCCGGTGAGCGTATAATCCGTCGGGCCCGCGACGTGGACATAGCCGGTGTTGCCGCCGAAGGTGCGGTCGTAATTGCCGTTGGCGGTAAAGGTCGCCCAGCTCGCTGGCGTGAAGCGCAGCGTGCCGTTGACGCTCTTCTGCTCCAGCGGGTTCTGGTCGCCGATAGCCAGCGTGTTGCGCATGAACCCGTCCTGGACGTGGTAGGAGGCACCGACGCGGAAGGCGAGCACGTCCTTGACCAGCGGTCCGCTGATGCTGCCCGACACGGAGGCGTAATTGTCCGGCCCAGCGACCGCGGAATCGAAGCGGCCTTCCCATGCGTTGCCCGGCTGACGCGTGACGATGTTGATCGCGCCGCCTAGCGTGTTGTTGCCGAACAGCGTACCCTGCGGTCCGCGCAGCACTTCGATCCGGGCGATGTCGACGATCGGCGAGTTCAGATAGCTGGTGTTGGGCTGATAGATGCCGTCGATAAAGATACCGACGCCCGGTTGGACGGTGTCGATCAGCGTGGTGCCGATGCCACGGATGGTCACGAAGGCGCGGCCGACGCTGTCCGAATTGATGCTGAGGCCCGGCGTATAATTGGCGATGTCCTTGACGGTGTTGACCTGCAG
The DNA here is from genome assembly GCA_023386515.1 of Pseudomonadota bacterium. The sequence continues at coordinate 4,267 of JAEWJQ010000129.1, forward strand.
CTCCTTCAGCCGGTCACCCGTGATCGCGGTCACCGCGATCGGAACGTTCTTCAGCGATTCCTCGCGCCGCCGGGCGGTCACCACGATGTCGTCCGGGTTCGAATTCGCGCCGGTCTGCGCGCTGGTATCCGGACTGGTCTGCGCATCCCCCGGCACGGTCTGCGCTGCCACTACAGCGGGAAGCGCAAGGGCGACCGACGTAGATAGAGCGAGCAGGGAGATGAAGCGCATCGATGATCCTCTCTAATGCGGCGAATCTTTGTCCACCTGTCTGAAAGGTATGATGATGCAGTAACGACCTGCCCGAAAGGTTGGCGATTGTGCCGATCGGATCGGAAAATTGACCGGTTGCGATCAGGCAGGCCGGCGCTGCGGCTTTTGCAGCCACCGGCAAATGTGATCAAGGCTGTCGGGCTGTGGTGCCCAGGGACGGGATCGAACCGCCGACACTGCGATTTTCAGTCGCATGCTCTACCAACTGAGCTACCTGGGCATACCGAACCGCGTTCGGAAGCGCGGCCTTTAGTCGCGGGATTTGCGGCTGTCCAGCCCGTCGTGCACCTCTTCGTCACGAACCGGCACGCGATAGCCTTCGCCCAGCCATTGCAACAGGTCGCGGTCCCTGCAGCCACGCGAGCAGAAGGGGGCGTGCGCCGGATCGGTGGGCGCGTCGCAGATCGGGCATCGGCTATCGGTCATGCACGTTCCAATCGTGGAAGCCGGCCGGTGCGGCGAGCCAATTCGGTCAACCAGTCCGGCGTGGCGGTGATTCGGTCATAGACGGTGGGGGGCAGGCGGTGGGCGCGCGGCGGCCCCGGCGGCTCGCGCTCCAACCGGCGCAGCGTCGCGCGGGCCGCGGCACCGACGGGGTCGGCGCGGAGCAATTCCGGCAGGGACGCCCGCGGGCGCGGCCGGACGATCTGCAGGAAGCCGAAGCCGTTGACCGCGGTCCGTTCGAACGACGACAGCAGATGCATGTCGATCGTCTCGGCGATCGACTGGCGTGCCG
>JAEWJQ010000265.1 GCA_023386515.1 Pseudomonadota bacterium
CGCCCGCACCGCCGCCGCCTTGACGGCCGCCGGCGAATAGGGGCCGAGCGCCGGCGCGAGCGACGGGCTGACGGTGCAGCCGGCGGCGGCGGCGGGCGACGCGACGATCGCAGCACACAGGGTGGCGATCAGGCCGAGGATCAGGCGGCGGAGCGGCAGCGAGGGGTTCATCGGACTTTCGGGCAACATGGATGCCAGGGTGTCCGCCCGCTTCGGTAAACGGCCGATTACGGACCCGTAACGGGTGCGATCGCGTCGCTAAACGGGTGCGATCGTTCGTGCGCTCCGCGGCAGCGCGATGACCGCACAGAGGCCGCCGCCCGCGCGATTGCGCAGCCGGATGTCGCCGCCCGCCTCACGCACGATCGAGCGCGCCAGCGCCAGGCCGAGGCCGATGCCGCCGGTGTCGCGATTCCGCGAGCTTTCCAGCCGGGTGAACGGATCGAACACGTCCTCCAGCCGCTCGTCCGGGATACCGGGGCCGCGATCCGCCACCTCGATGTCGACGCCCTGCGGCGCCACGACCAGCCGCACCTCCGCACCGCCGCCGTATTTGACCGCATTTTCGATCAGGTTGCGCACCGCGCGCCGCATCAGCGCCGGGCGCAGCCGCATGCGCAGCCGCTCCACCTCCTCGAAGGCGACGTCCTGGCCGAGATCGCGGAAATCCTCGACCACGGCATCGACCAGCGCCGCCAGGTCGACCTCGGTCGGGGCCTCGCTCGGCCGGCCCATCCGCGCAAGCGACAATATGTCGTCGAGCGTGCGGTTCATCTCCTCGATCGTCGCCGCCATGCGATTGCGGTCGCCCTCGTCCTCGACCGATTCGATGCGGACACGCAGCGCGGCGAGCGGCGTACGCAAATCGTGGCCGATCGCGCCGAGCATCCGGTCCTTTTCCTCCAGCATCGCGGTGACGCGCAGCCGCAGCGCATTGAACGCCGCGATGAGCTGGCGCACGTCGCCCGGCCCGCCTTCCGGCACCTCCTCGGCGCCGGCGCCCGGCCCGAACCGCTCCGCCGCCCGGGTCAGGTCGCGCAAGGGGCGCGACAGCCGCCGCCCGGCGAGTAGCACCGGCACCAGCACCAGCAGGTAAAGCACCGCCGTTTCGCCGGCCAGCCGCCAGACCAGATCCCGATCGTCGCTCAACCAGAAGGTGCTCAGCACCCACCAGCCGCGCCCCGGCTGTTCCACCGCGATCCGCAATTCGGCGCCGCGGGTGACGATCCGCTCGGCGCGCTTGGGCGGCATGCGGCGGAGCAGGGGATTGGCGGGATCGATCGGCAGCAGACCGGTGACGATGCGTCCCGGCCGCACGCCGGTCTCTGCCAGCGTCGCCCGCAGCGCCGCCTCGACCTCGGTGAGCCTTGGTGCAGTCGGGGGAATCGGATTGACGGCATAGCGCCGCACCCGTCCGCGCTGCTCGCGGTCCCGATCGGGGCGCGGGCGCGCCGCGCGCTCGATCGCGTCGATCAGCCGGGCGACGACCGGCCCGGTCGTCTGCTCCAGCCGGAAATTGCGCCGTCCACGCAGCAGCAGGCCGAAATTGATCGCCTGCGCGACGAACAGGCCGATGGCGACGAGCAGGGCGATCTGGCCGGCGAGCGTGCGCGGGCGCCACGGCCGCGTCACAGCCGCGTCACCTCCGCCGCCAGCGTATAGCCGCCGCCCCAGACCGTCTTGATGATCTCCGGCGCCTTGGCGTCCGCCTCGATCTTGCGGCGCAGGCGGCTGACCTGATTGTCGACCGCGCGGTCGAACGCCGCCGCCTCGCGACCCTGGGTCAGGTCGAGCAGCTGGTCGCGGGTCAGCACCTGCCGCGGCCGGGTGACGAGCGCGAGCAGCAGATTGTATTCGCCGGTCGACAGCGGCACCGACACGCCCTCGCGGTCGACGAGCGTGCGCTCGCCGGTCTTCAGCACCCAGCCGGCGAAGGCGTAGGAGCCGCTTTCCGGCGCATGCTGGCGGGCGCCCCCGGCGGTCAGCCGGCGCAGCACCACCTTGACCCGCGTCGCCAGCTCGCGCGGCGAGAAGGGCTTCACGACATAATCGTCGGCGCCCATTTCCAGTCCAACGATCCGGTCGGTTTCCTCCGCCTTGGCGGTCAGCAGGATGACCGGTGTGTCGCTGGTCGCGGCAATGTGGCGGCACAGCGACAGGCCATCCTCACCCGGCATCATGATGTCGAGGATGACGAGGTCGATGGCATAGGCGGCAAGGCGCGTGCGCGCGCTTTCCGCATCGGCGGCCTGGGTGACGCGAAAGCCCTGGCGGGTGAGATATTGTGCCAGCGGCTCGCGGATCGAACGCTCGTCGTCGACGAGCAACAGGTGCGGCGTGTCTCCCATCTCTTCGGCCATAGTCATCGTGCCCGTCCCTGCAACCCGGCCGGGCGCCGCGACGGTCGCGGGTCCGGCCGGCGCATCGCTGATCGTCCGCTATTTACTGGTCGGACGGCGGCGGCGGGGGAGAAGTATCGCCGCCGGGCATGCGGCCGCCGCCGCGGCGCCCGCCGAAGCCGCGCATCTGCGCCATCTCTGTCGCGTCGATCCTGCCGTCGTGATTGGCGTCCATCCGGTCGAACCGCGTCGCCGCGCGGGCGATATAGTCGGCGCGGGTCACCGACACCTCGCCGTCGCGGCCGGCATAGCCACCCGCCGGGGGTGGCGGGGGCGCCTTGGCATCCGCCGATGCATTGCCCATCCGCCGCGCCCGCATCGTCGCGCGATAGGCCTGACGCTCGTCGGGCGACAGCGTGCCGTCGTGATTGGCGTCCATCGCGTCGAAGCGCGCGCCCGCGTCGGCCGTCGCCTCGTCGCGAGTGATGACGCCGTCATGATTGGCGTCGGCGCGCATCATCGGATTGCCGGGCGGCGGCGGGGCAGGCGGGGTGGCGGTCTGCGCCTGGGCGGTGGCGGCAAAGCCGCTCGCGGCGAGGGCAAGGGTGAGCAGGGGCAATCGCATCGGATCACGTCTCCGGGTGGCGGGGCCGATCCCCGCCTCAGCCTCGCCCTTCTGGCCGCGCCATGTCGCAATCGTATGTCGCTGTGCCTGCCAAGTGTCGCAATTTGTAGCGGCGGATCAGCCGAACAGGGCGACGCTCTGCATCTGTTCGGCGACGAGCGCGCCCTCGGCGTTGCGGACCGTCATCCGCTGGCTGGAACTGCCCTGATGCGCATAGTCCGTGTCGCTGTCGAGCAGCCACCAGCCGTCGCGCGGCGGGGCCGGCTGGCCGAGCAGGTTGAGCTGCCAGG
>JAEWJQ010000284.1 GCA_023386515.1 Pseudomonadota bacterium
TGCTGCGCCTTCAGCTTCTCGGCACGCTCCTCGGCGCGCTCGGTCGCCTTCTCGCCCGGCTTGCCCTTGGTCGGGTTGTTGCGCGCGCTGCGCTCGCGGACGCCGGCGGCGTCGAGGAAGCGAGCGACGCGATCGGTCGGCTGCGCGCCGTTCGACAGCCAGTGCTTGGCGCGCTCGGCGTCGAGGACGATGCGCTTCTCGTCGTCCTTCTTGAGCAGCGGATTGTAGTTGCCGATCTTCTCGATGAACTTGCCGTCACGGGGCGAGCGCGCGTCGGCGACGACGATGCGGTAATAGGGACGCTTCTTCGAGCCACGACGCGACAGACGGATGCTGAGTGCCATTGTAGTTTCCTTGCCTTCTTCGTTCGTCACCCCAGCAAAGGCCGGGGTCTTTTGGTTGATGTCTTGCCCCTGCCGCGGGAGGTGCCGGCTATCGCCGGGATGACGGGGGGCTGGGTTACTTCTTGTTCTTCAGAAAATTCTCAAAGCCGGGCGGCAGCTTGGGCATGCCGTCGGCGCCCGGGCCGCCAAGGCCGGGGAGCCCCCCGCCCGCCTTGTTCATCATGTCGCCGAGGTCGGCGCCGCCGATCGCATTGCCAAGCCCGCCAAGACCGCCCGCCGGGCCACCCTTGCCGAGCATCGCCATCATGCCCTTCAGCCCGCCCATTTTCTTGATCTTCTTCATGGCGGTCGACATTTCGAGGTGCATCTTCAGGAGCTTGTTGACCTCCTGCACGGTGGTGCCGGAGCCCTTGGCGATGCGGATCTTGCGCTTGGCGTTGATCAGCGCGGGATTGGCGCGCTCCTTGAGCGTCATCGAGCCGATCATCGCGTCCATGTGGATCAGCACCTTGTCGCCGCCGGCCTGCGCCACGGCGTTCTGCGCCTTCTTCATGCCGGGCATCATGCCGGCGAGCGCGCCGAGCCCGCCCATGCGACGCATCTGCTGCAACTGGCCGCGCAGGTCGTTCATGTCGAACTGGCCCTTGAGGAGCCGCTTCGACATGCGCTCGGCGTCTTCCTGCTGGATCGACTCCGCGGCGCGCTCGACCAGGCTGACGACGTCGCCCATGCCGAGGATGCGGCCGGCGACGCGCGAGGCGTGGAACGCCTCCAGCGCATCCATCTTCTCGCCGGTGCCGGCGAACTTGATCGGCTTGCCGGTGACCGCGCGCATCGACAGCGCCGCGCCGCCGCGGGCGTCGCCGTCCATCCGGGTGAGCACGACACCGGTCAGCGGCACCTGTTCGGAAAAGTTCGTGGCGACGTTGACCGCGTCCTGGCCGGTCAGCGAGTCGACGACGAGCAGGATCTCGTCCGGCGTGGCGATCTCCGCCACCGCCTTCATCTCGTCCATCAGCGCCTGGTCGACGTGGAGGCGACCGGCGGTGTCGAGCATCAGGACGTCATAGCCCTGCAGCTTGGCCGCCTGCATCGCGCGGCGGGCGATGTCGACCGGCTGCTGCCCCGCGACGATCGGCAGCGTCGCCACCTCGATCTGGGTGCCGAGCGTCGCCAGCTGCTCCTGTGCCGCCGGGCGATTGACGTCGAGCGACGCCATCAGCACCTTCTTGCGATCGCGCCCCATCGCGCCCGCGCTGAGCCGCTTGGCGATCTTGGCGGTCGTCGTCGTCTTGCCCGAACCCTGCAGGCCGACCATCATCACCACCGCCGGCGGCGTCACCGCCAGCTGCAGCTCGGCACCCTGCGGATCGTCGCCGCCGAGCATCTCGACCAGCGCGTCGTTGACGATCTTGACGACCTGCTGCCCCGGCGTGATCGAGCGCAGCACGTTCTGGCCGACCGCTTCCTCGGTGACCTTGTCGACAAAGCTGCGCGCCACCGGCAGCGCGACGTCGGCCTCGAGCAGCGCGACACGCACCTCGCGCATCGCGGCGCGCACGTCAGCTTCGGTCCGCGCGCCACGACCACGCAGACGGTCGAAGACGCCGCCAAGCCGGTCGCTGAGACTGTCGAACATCGCCGCGAAACCTTCTACTGCATCACGCAACGCAAAAGACGCCGGCGGACGAAACCTCGTCGGCCGGCGTGCGCTCACGGCGCTTGCCTTTCACGCTCCGCAATCGGAACGAGGGGTCCCCATAAGCGAAGCGCCGTCACAAGGCAAGCGACGTCGCATGATGTTACCGGACGTCGTTTCGTTCGACCACTCGCCCAATGGTCGTGTCTCACTATACTCCCACTCCCGAGCGCAATTTTCCGCTGTTGCATCTCAGTCACAGTAGCGACGGCTTTAACGTGGCCAAGATTAACTCCCACCACATCGGTCTACAATGGACATATCCGTGAACCGGAGCCGATGCATCCTGCATCCGGCTGGGGGAGACCAATGGCCGTACCATCTCGTCGCACCGCCTTACGCACCGCGTTGTCCGCTTTCGCCCTTACGGCCGGCCTCGCCGTGCTGCCTGCTGCGGCACAGACCGATCCGTCCGCACCGCCACCGGCGCCGGTCGGCGGCTATTATACGGCCGATGGTCAGCGTACCGCCGATTACGCGGCGGCGCTGGCGTCGTGGCGTTCCGACAAGCAGTTCGGCGTGGACTATGCCAAGGGCTTCCTGGGCCTGGAATATGCCTATGTGCTCGGCCTGTCCGGCAAGGGCCAGACGATCGGCATGAACGATATCGGCGTCCTGTTCGAACATCCGCTGTTCGCCGGGGATGGCAAGATCACCGGCCTGCACACCAACGTCTCGGCCGACTATGGCAACGACGGACGGATCAACCCACGCCGCCCCTGGGGCACGCATGGCACCCACACCGCCGGCAGCGCCGCGGGCAACCGGCTGGCAAAGGGAACGATGTTCGGTGCAGCCTATGACGCCAACATCATCGCCGCGACGACCAATTTCGCCGAAGGCGACTTTCTGTGGTGGCGGGATGCGCTGTATACCGACAAGTCGCCGGAAACCTCGATCCAGAACATCATCGACCTGGCGAACACCGGCAAGGCGCGGATCATCAGCAACAGCTGGGGATCGGGCAACTTCCTGCCCTATGACGCGTCGCGGGCGGACGTGCGCTATTGGTACGAGCAGGATCTCGGCGGCCTATTCGATCCGGTGCTGCAGAACGACGCGCTGGTCGTTTTCGCGGCGGGCAACGGCTTCGGCGACCATGCCAGCGCCCAGGCGCTGGTGCCGCTCAGCGATCCGCGGCTGCGGTCCAACTGGCTGTCCGTCGCCAACTACAAAGCCGACGGAACCGCCCATTGGTCGACCAGCCTGTGCGGCCAGACCGCGACCTGGTGCGTCGCCGGACCGGGGGTCAAGATCATTTCGGGCATGACCTATTTCGCCATGGATAACGATGCGGTCGCGGCGAAATATTCCGATGCCCTGTACGCGCCGATCTTCAACGCCACCGACTTCGACCAGTTGGTCAATGCCGCCTTTCGCGCGTGGGACACGACGGTCGTCGACTACGTCCACCGCCGGGACGCCGCGAAAAAGGCTGGATTGGCGTTCGACGAGGATGCCGCGCGGACCGAGGTGGCGCACAAGGCGGTGGGCATCACTCTGGCCTTCGGCGCCGCCGTCGGCGGCGATCCGGACGCGCTCGTCGATACGATGGCGTTCATCATTTCCTGGCCGGGCTTCATCAAAGAGGCGCGCGGGCTGCCGGATGAATGGTCGATCGACGTGCTGGGCAAGGCCGGTGCGTTCATCGCCGAAGACACCAAGCAGTTCGTCCACGTCAGCGATCCGACCTATGGCCCGCTGACCGGCACGTCGATGGCCACGCCGGCGGTCGCCGGCTTCGCCGCGGTGCTGATGCAGGCCTTCCCCAACTACAACACTGGCCTGATTTCCGACATCCTGCTGTCCAGTTCGAAGGATCTCGACGAACCGGGCGTCGATCTGAGGTCGGGCTGGGGCGTGCCGCAGATGGGCACCGCCTTGCGCGGCCCGACGGCGCTGCGCCAGACGCGGCAGGTCGACGTGCCGGAGGGCCGCACCGACGTGTGGAGCAACGGCATCCAGGATGCGCGCGACCGCTACACGCCCGA
>JAEWJQ010000311.1 GCA_023386515.1 Pseudomonadota bacterium
GCGGAACTGGGCGCGGTCTTCCACTCGGACATCGATACGTTGCTCGCGGCCGCGGACATCGTCTCGATCCACACCCCGCTCAACGCCGACAGCCGCATGCTGATCGACCGCCGCCGCCTTTCGCTGATGCGGCCGCACGTCTATCTGATCAACACCTCGCGCGGCGGCATCGTCGACGAGATCGCGATGGTCGAGGCGCTCGAAGCGGGCCGCCTCGCCGGCGCCGGTCTCGACGTCTGGGAACATGAGCCGCGCATCGATCCGCGGCTGCTCGCCCTGCCCAATGTGGTGATGACCCCGCACATGGGCTCCGCCACGGTCGAGGGTCGAGTGGCTTCGGGCGAGCGCGTCATCCAGAACATCCGCATGTGGGCCGACGGCCACCGGCCACCCGACCAGGTGCTCGACGGCTGGGCCTGACGCCCGGATCGGCGCCGCCTGCCAAATCCTTTTGCGACAAATGCTTGCCGAGCGGAACCGATCGCCGCGCCGCAGCATTCCGGGGGCTCCCCATCAGCAAAGGATGTTTGTGATGACCATCAAGTTCGGCGCGGCTTCCGCCGCCCTGCTCGTCGCCGCCACTCTTGTGTCCGGTTGCTCGACCCTGAAGGGCGCGGGGATCGGTGCTGCGGGCGGAGCCGGCGTCGCCGCCGCGACGGGCGGCAGTGTCGAGAAGGGCGCGGCCGTCGGCGGCACCGCCGGTGCGGTGGTCGGCACCGTCGCCAAATAACATGGGGCGGGAGCCGACAGCCTCAACCCGGCTCCCGCCTCGCCAACGCTTCGGCACGGATCAGGTCTTTCGGTCGTCCGAACAGACGCAGAAGTTCTAACAGCTCTTCGCGTTCCGGCACGAACATCGCCGATCCGTCCACCATGATCCGCCGACGCGACAGCAGGGTCACGTCGCGCCACGCGTCCTGCACGGCCACGCGAAACCCCGCCATCACCTCGACCGGCAGCGGCAGCCCGTCCCAGCGCGCGAACACCGCCGAATGGAACAGCGGGTCGGGAGCCATGGCCATCGGCCGGATGCCAAGCCGCGACAGCAGCCCGCCGACGATATTCGCATCGACCAGCAGATCGACGTCACGCACCCTGCCGGCATCGCCACCGTGCAAGGCCACGGCAGCACTGCCGATGATCCACCAGCCATCCGGCACATCCGCCATAGCCACTGCGACGGCCCGTAGGGTCGCACGCAGCGGCGGCGGCATCACCGCGATCAATCTCCCGTCAGGATGCGATCGACCAGCTGCTTGACCGTCGGCACGAAGCCGTTCGAGTAGAACGGATCCTTCTTGAAATTATAGGCAGCGTGGCCGGCGAACATCAGATTATTGTCGACGTCGCCGCCGTGCGCGATGTCCTGCAGCGTCTTCTGGATGCAGAAGCTGCGCGGGTCGGCGAGCCGCCCGGTCGAGTTGGTCTCGGTGTCTGCCCAGCTCGAGAACAGGCATTGCGACAGACAGCCCATGCAGTCGGCCTGATCCTTGCGGATTTCCTTGGCCTCCTCCGGCGTCACGAACACCAAAGTATTGTCCGGCGTCTTCAGCGCCATGGTGAAGCCGTGGCCGAACCATTCCCGCGCGCGCAGCAGATCGCCGCGCGTCACCCAGAAATTCTTGCCCTTCACGCCGACGTCGAGCTGGAAGACGTGGTCGCCCGCTTCCTGCGTCGAAAAGGCGATCTGCCGCTCCGACCGCGCCTCCAGCGCGCGCAGGAACGGGTTGCGCACCGCCGACGAATAGAAGCCCGTCGGCGAGAAGCGGTGCAGCAGCACGCCGCCTTCCTCGATCTGCGTCAGTTGCGCCTTCCACGCGTCCGGGATGGGGCTTTCCTGCGTCAGCAGCGGACGCGTGCCATATTGGAAGGCGATCGTGCCGAGCTCCGGATTGTCGATCCAGTCGTTCCAGTCGCGCAGATACCAGACGCCGCCCGCCATCACGATCGGCGTCGTGTCGGGGATGCCGCCCTCGCGCATCGTCTCGCGCAATTCCTTGACGCGCGGATAGGGATCCTGCGGCTTCAGCGGGTCTTCGGCATTGGACAGGCCGTTGTGGCCGCCGGCCAGCCAGGGATCTTCATAGACCACCGCCGCCAGCCAGTCCGCCGCCTTGGAATAGGCGCGCTTCCACAGGGCGCGGAAGGCGCGGCCGGACGAGACGATCGGCAGATAGCTGACCTGATAGGAGGCCGCGATTTCCGACAATTTGTAGGGCATGCCGGCGCCACAGGTGACACCTGCCACCAAGCCGCGGGTGCGTTCCAGCACGCCGTGCAGCACGCGTTGCGCGCCGCCCATCTCCCACAGCACGTTGATGTTGATCGCGCCCTTGCCACCGGCGATGTCGAACGCGCGCTTGACCTGCTGCACCGCGCCCTCGATCGCATATTCGATCAGTTCCTCGTGCCGCTCGCGGCGGGTCAGCGCGCGATAGATCTGCGGAATGATCTTGCCGTCCGGGTCGTAGCTGTCGGCGTTGACCGCCGATACCGTGCCGATCCCGCCCGCCGCTGCCCAGGCGCCGGCCGAGGCGTGATTGGTCGCCGCCACGCCCTTGCCGCCCTCGACGAGCGGCCAGACTTCGCGGCCATTGTAGACGATCGGCTTCAGGCCCTTGAACACAGGAAACGGCACCTCTCAGGGGATAATCCGCGAGCCTATATCCGAAAGTTCCGGCGATGCGAAGAAATTGCGCTACCGTGGCAGATAGGACGCAGTGGCCGACGGCGGCGGATGACGATGGCGTTCCGCGATGCCCGGCGTGGTTCGCCGATCCGCAGCGGCGCGACGTTTGGTTAGCGGAAGGGCCGCGCCGCTCTTCTTTCCAGACAACGGCCAGAGCGGAACCGGCCGGGTCCATCGGCCACCCCGGCGCTCGCCGGGATGACCGGTGTCGGTCGCTCAGATCGTCCGTTCAGCGTATGATCGCCTCGCCGATCAGGATGACGCCGTCCGCCATCACCTTGGCAAGGCCGGTCGCGGCGACCATCAGCGCGGTCGCGACCACCGCCACCACGCCATATTCACCGACATGTTTGATCGTAGTCATGGCCCATCCTCTCCAAAAGGAGCCGGGCCCACGTGTATCCGGGGTGTCCCGGCGCGACGATGATGAACCTTTTTCGGCCGAATGCAAGACAATCCGTCATTGCACTGCAGCAAGGTTGCCGAAGCAATCACTTGTCGACCTCTGACGTCAAGCACAGCGCCGACAGTGGCTAGCATCGGAAAGACGCCGAAAACTTATGATCGCAGTAAAGACAGCAAAGATGACCGATGCCGCTTCGGCACATGCGGCCGCCTAAGGGGTTCCGCATCCGCCGCTCATCTAGCCATGACAACTTTCCGCCGCCGCAACGCGCATCGCCGGGAAGTGCGACCTCAGCCGAATACCCCGGGTTGCCCAAGCGCATTGGCGTAAAGCGCCTTGTACCGCGCGATCATCACGCCTTCGTCGAACTCGGCCCGTGCCTTCGCCTGATTGGCCGCGCCGACCCGCGCGCGCAGGTCGGCGT
>JAEWJQ010000314.1 GCA_023386515.1 Pseudomonadota bacterium
GTATAGCCACGCGCGCGGGCATCGGCGAGCTGGCCCTGGATCGCCGCGAGTGCGGCACGGGCCGGACCGCCGGTGACGCCGCCAACGCCCGGGATGGTCTGCGCAGTGCCGGCCATCTGCCCCTGCACGGCGGCAAGGCTCGATTGCGCCGCGGCGAGGTCGCCGTCGACCTGCGCCATCTGGCTGCGCGCGGCGCCGATCCGATCGCTGACCGTGCCGGTGCCGGGCAGCGAGCCCAGATAGCGGTTCTGGAAGTCGGCGCGCTTGGCCTCCGCGTCGGTCAGCTGGCCCTGCAATTGGTCGAGCTGCTTGTTGAGGAAACTGAGGCTCTGGCTAGTCTGGCTGCGGTCTCGGCCCAGATTCTGTTCGACGAAGATGTCGATCAGCTTCTGCGTGATCGCCTTCGCCAACTTCGGGCTGGAAGCGGTGGTGGTGATCTGAAAGAGGTTGTTCTGCTGACTCTCGATCTTGATCGCCGAGGCGAGGCCGGCGACCCGGTCGGCGACGTCGCGATCGCTCGACACGGTGTTGGCGAGATCGGTGCCGCGCACCACCTTCTCCAGATTGACCGCAGAGATCAGCGTCTGGCGGACGGTGTCGACGTCCTGCTGCGCCTGCGCCGCCGGCGCGTCCATCGTTGGCGGCAGGATCGACTGCATCTGCACAAAGACGCGGGCCCGCGATTCATAGCGGCTGGGCATCTGGCTGACGAAGAACCAGCCGAGCACGCACACGCCCCAGGCGACCGCCAGCGCCAGCCAGCGTCGCGTCCAGATCGCGTGCAACGCCAGGCGCGCCTCGTCGTAGATGCCGTTCATCCCCGCCCCGGCTCCCTTAGAACATCGATTCGGGGATGATGATCACATCGCCCGGCTGCAGGCTGACATTGGCGCTGGAATCGCCGCGCTTCAGCAGGTCGCCGATCTGCAGCTTGTATTCGTGCTGCTCGCCGGTCTCGCGATCGTGGCGGACCAGCTTGGCCTTGTTGCCCGCGGCATATTGGTTGAGGCCGCCGACCGCGATCATCGCGTCGAGCAGCGTCATGTTGGCGCGGTACGGGATCGACGCCGGCTTCTCCGTCGCGCCGATGATCCGCACCTGCTGGCTGTAGGTGCCGGAGAAATTCTCGACGATCACCGAGACGATCGGGTCCTTCACATATTCGCCGAGCGCGCGCTTCATGTCGGCCGCCAGCATCGACGGGGTCTTGCCGACGGCGGGCATGTCGTTGACCAGCGGCGTGGTGATGCGACCGTCGGGCCGGACCTGCACCTTCGCCGACAGTTCCGGATTGCGCCATACGAAGATGTTGAGCGAATCGAGCGGGCCGATCACATATTCCTCGCCGGGCTGCTCCTTCGAGGCGACATAGGTCGCGGCGGGCAGCGCGGGCCGAGCGTTGCCGCCGGAACACGCCGACAGCACCGTCGCCAGGCCGCCTAGCATGAGCAGGACACGAACGCGCACCATCAAACTCCTCCTGACCGTCGCTGCACGTAGGGCTTTGGGTCCATGCGCAGCCGGGTTCCCGGGCGGCTATGCGGTCGGACAGGTGAAGATAGCGTTAGGAACGCCGTGCCCGTTTTTGCAGCCGTTCCCGCGGTTTGTCCGCAATTCGATAGCGGGGTAAGACACGCCATGCGTATCCTGCCTCTCGTCTTGATCCTCTGCGCAGCGCCCGTCCTGGGCCAGGCTGCGCCCCCGCTGACCGGTGTCGTCGTCGCTAGCGTCGGTTCGCCGGCGGGGCTGGAACAGATCCAGACGGATCAGCCGGCGACGCGGCGCCGCCATGCGCCAGGGCCGGTGACGGTGGTCGTGCACGAGACCGGCATCGGCGGCAGCCGGGTGACGCTGATCGACGGAGAGGCGCGGCAAATCCCCTCCTCCACCAAGCCGCTGTGCGGATCGCAGTTGGCGGCGGGCGCGTGCGGGCCGGGACAGCCGATCGCGGGACTGGAGATCAGCTATCGGCTTGGCCGCATCGCTCCCGGCCAGACCTTCACCTTCCGCGACCGGTCGGCGGCCAGCGCCGGCGCGCCGATCGAGACGCGGATCACGATCAATTGAGCGGCGCGACGATCTCGCTCGCGGGCGGATGGCCGAGGAATGCCGCCGGGCTGGCGCTGGCGCCATAGGCACCGGCAAGGAAGACCGCAATCACGTCCCCCAACTCCGCCACCGGCAGCGCGACATGGTCGCCGAGCCGGTCGAGCGGGGTGCACAGCGGCCCGACCACCGACACCGTCTCGGCCGCCGGCGCGCCCATGCGATGGGCCAAAGCGAGCGGATAGTTGCGGCGTACCACGGTGCCGAAGTTGCCGCTGGCGGCGAGCTGATGGTTGAGGCCGCCGTCGGTGATCAGGAAGGTCTCGCCGCGGCTGACCTTGCGATCAACGATACGGGTCAGATAGACGCCGGCTTCCGCGACCAGCCAGCGGCCCAGCTCAATCGCGTAACGCGTGCCGGCCTCGGTCAGGGTGCTCCGTGCGACTGCCTTCGCCAGTGCGCCCCCGACCCTTTCGATGTCGAGCGGCGTGTCGCCGACGAAATAGGGGACGCCGAAGCCGCCGCCCAGATTGACCAGCGGCGGCACCTGCCCCGCCGCGTCGGCCAGCCGCTCCGCCAGCGTCAGCGTCGCCGCCTGCGTCTCGATCACCGCCGCCGCATCCAGCGCCTGGCTGCCGGCGTAGATATGGAGCCCCCGCCAATCGGCGCCGGCGGCGACGAGGGCGCGGACCAAGGCCGCGGCGCGGTCGGCATCGACGCCGAACGGCGACGGTCGACCGCCCATCTTCATGCCGGAGCCGCGCAGCTCGATGTCGGGATTGACCCGGACGGCGAGGCGGGGCGTGCGGCCGAGGCTATCGCCAACGGCAAGGGCGCGGGCGGCCTCGCCCTCGGACTCGACGTTGAGCGTGACGCCGGCGCGGATGGCGGCGGCGAGTTCGTCGTCGCGCTTGCCGGGGCCGGCGAAGCTGACCGCGGCGGCCGGCTTGACCGCGAGCGCCCGGTGGAGCTCGCCGGCGGAGGCGACATCGAGGCCGTCGACCAGCGGCGCGATCCCCGCGAGCAGCGCCGGTAGCGGATTGGCCTTGATCGCGTAATGGAGGTCGATCTTCTCGAAGTTCGCGCGAAAGCGGTTAGTCCGCACAGCGACAGCATTCAGATCGTATACGAAAAGCGGCGTGTCGCCTGCCACCGCGACCCAGTCTCGCGCGGATCGACCGGCGATCGATAACTCACCGAATTGATTGGCATATTCGGGGGGCAGCGGGCCGATCGGCTTCATGCCGTCACCTCGGCCCGGATGGCGGCGCGGTCAAGCTTGCCATTGGCATTGCGGGGCAGATCGACACGCCAGAGATAAGTCGTTGGCTGCATGAAACTGGGCAGCAGGGTGCGCAATCGGGCGCGCAACGCCGCCTCGCCCGCCGGGGCGCCGGCGAGCATCACCGTGATCG
>JAEWJQ010000137.1 GCA_023386515.1 Pseudomonadota bacterium
CTAGCCCGGGGGGGCCGCGGCCCCCGGGGGGCCCACCGGGGCGGCGGCGCACGACCTCGACCTGCGCCGCATCGTCGCGGTCGGTCATTCCGCCGGCGGCCACCTCGCCCTCTGGCTGGCGGCGCGCCCCCGACTGCCACGGTCCAGCTCGCTCTACCGGCCGGACCCGCTGCGATTGGACCACGTCGTCTGCCTCGGCGGCCTTCCCGACCTGGCGGCGGTGGCGGCCAGCCCCGACAATGGCTGCGGCACGTCCGTGATTGACGATCTGGTCGGCGATCGCCCGGATCGCTTCGCCGACACGTCGATACCGCCGCTGCTGCCGCTCGGCGTCGCGCAGACGCTGGTCAACGGGCGTGAGGATGCGATCGTGCCCTATCGCTTCGCGACCGATTATCTCGAACGGGCGCGGGCGGCCGGCGATGCGGCGGAATTGCTGACGGTGCCCGACACCGGCCATGTCGCGCTGATCACCCCCGACACGCCCGCCTGGGCCATCGCCCGCACCGCCATCCTCGACGCCCTGCAAGGACCTGTATGACCCGCGACGACGCGCGCGCGCTCGACCGCACCGACCCCCTCGCCCGCCACCGCGATGCCTTCGCGCTGCCGGACGGCGTAATCTATCTCGACGGCAATTCGCTCGGGCCCCTGCCCCGCGCGGTGCCGCCGGCGCTGGAGGACACGGTGCAGCGGCAATGGGGCGAGCGGCTGATCCGCAGCTGGAACGAAGGCTGGATCGACGCGCCGCAGCGGCTTGGCGCGGCGATCGCGCCGCTGATCGGCGCCGGCCCGCAGGAGGTGATCGTCGGCGACACCACCTCGACCCACTTGTTCAAGGCGATCGTCGCCGCGCTGCGCCGCGATCCCGCGCGCCGCACCGTAGTCAGCGAGGCGGGCAATTTCCCCACCGACCTGCACATCGCAGAGGGTGCGGTCGGCTGCGTCTCCGGTGCGCGGCTGAAGGTGGTGGCGCGCGACGCGCTGGCGGAAGCGCTCGACGACGACACCGCGCTGCTGCTGCTGACCCATGTCCATTACAAGAGTGCCGAGCGCTTCGACCTCGCCGAATGGACCGCCCGCGCCCATGCCGCCGGCGCGCTGACCCTGTGGGATTTCAGCCATAGCGTCGGCGCGGTGCCGATCGACGTCGCTGCGGCTGGCGTCGATCTGGCGGTCGGTTGCACCTACAAATATATCAACGGCGGCCCCGGCGCGCCCGCCTTCCTCTACGTCGCCGAACGCTGGCAGGCGGCGCTGGCCAATCCGGTCAGCGGCTGGATGGGCCATGCAGAGCCCTTCGCCTTCGAGGACGGCTACCGTCCCGCCGCGGGCATGCGCCGCTGGCTGGTCGGCACGCCGTCGATCCTGGCGATGGCCAGCCTGGAGGCGGCGCTGGCTATCTGGACGGACGTCGACCAGACGGCGCTCGCCGCGAAGAGCGCCGCGCTGTTCGCCATCCTGGCGGACGCCGGCGCCGCCGCCGGCCTCCCCTGCATCACCCCGACCGATCCGGCGGCGCGCGGCAGCCACATCAGCTTCCGCCACCCGCAAGCCTATGCGGTGACGCAGGCGCTGATCGCGCGCGGGGTGATCGGCGATTTCCGCGCGCCCGACGTGCTGCGCCTCGGCCTCACGCCTCTCTATCTATCCTACGAGGACGTCTGGCAGGCGGGCGAGCTGCTGCGCGCGGTGATCGCCGACGCGGCATGGCGCGATCCCGCCTACGCCACCCGGCTCGCCGTTACCTGAGCGCGGTGTCTGCGGGCCCCGATGCCGCTTCGCGCGTTGAGCGGCGGATGAGCCATAATCACGACCGCTACGCCTATCGTCCGATCGTCGATCGCCCCGTCTACGATTGGCCGGAAGGTCGACGTCTCGCCATCTACATCGGCGTCAATTACGAGGTCTTCCAGTTCGGCAGCGGGCTCGGCGCGCAGCTGGCACCGGCCCAGACCGAGCCGGACGTGATGAACTACGCCTGGCGCGACTATGGCAATCGGGTCGGCGCCTGGCGCTTCTTCGACCTGTTCGACCGGCTGTCGCTGCGCACCACGGCGCTGATCAACGCCGATGTCCTCGACGCCTGCCCCGGTCTGGCGGAGGCGTGCCGCGACCGCGGCGACGAGATCGCCGCCCACGGCGCCAGCAACGCGGTCGCGCAGGGCAAGTTGTCGCAACGGCGCGAGGATCATCTGATCGCCGACGTCACCGAACGGCTGGCGGAGCTCGGCGTCACCCCGACCGGCTGGCTCGGCCCGTGGATCTCCGAAACGCACGGCACGCCCGATCTGCTCGCCAAGCACGGCTATCGCTATGTGCTCGACTGGGCGCATGACGATCAGCCGACGCGGCTGTCGACCCGTCACGGCGGCCTGCTGTCGATACCCTATTCGCAAGAGATCAACGACATACCGGCGATCATCGGCCGCCATCAGGAGGCCGAGACCTTCGCCGGCATGATCCGCGCCGCGGTCGAGCAGCTCCTGTCCGAATGCGACCGCCGGCCGCTCGTCCTCGGCATCGCGCTCCATCCCTATATCATGGGACAAGCGCATCGCATGCCGGCGCTCGCCCGCGTGCTGACCGAGCTGCGCGAGGCCGATGATCCGCGCATCTGGTGGACCACCGCCGGCGCCATCGCCGATCATGTCGAGGCGCATCAGCTCGCGGTGTGAACCGGGCGAGGCCGACGCGGCCGACCGCGGGAACGCTCAGCGCGGCGCCGGCAACAGGCCGATCCGCGCCCGCGCCCGCCAGCGCATCGTCAGCAGCAGCGCGACGACCAGCAGCCCCGCCGCCCGTCCCCACCACACGCCGGTGCCGGCCAGCGGCGTCGCGAAGCCGAGTGCCACCGAACTGCCGAAACCGATCACCCAATAGCCGAAGGCGGCGATCAGCATCGGCACGCGCGTGTCCTGCAGCCCGCGCAGCACGCCGGCTGCGACCGCCTGCGCCCCGTCGGCGAGCTGGAACACCGCCGCCACCGCCAGGAAGCGGATCGCCAGCGTCACCACCGCGGCATTGGCCGGCGCCTCCGTGTCGAGGTAGATGCCGATCAGCGCGCGTGGCGCGATCCAGATCGTCGCCGCAGTCACTGCCATGACACCGATGCCCAGCGCCAGCGCGACGTTGCCGGCCCGCGCGATCCACAGCCGGTCGCCCGCGCCATAGGCCAGGCCGACACGGATCGTCGCCGCCTGGGCGATGCCGAACGGCAGCTGGAAGGCGAAGGCGGCGATGTTGAGCGCGATGGCGTGCGCGGCAACATCGGTGACGCCGATCAGCCCCATCAGCAGCGCCGCACCGCCGAACAGGCCGCCCTCCAGCATCCAGGTCGCCATGATCGGCGCGCCGATCCGGCCGATGTCGCCGGCCCTTGCCCAATCGATCGTCCACCACCGCCCGAACAGGTGATAGCGGCGCAGCCGCGGGTCGCGCAGCAGGATCACGACATAGGCCAGCGCCATCACCGCGAAGCTGACCAGATTGGCGATCGCCGATCCGACCAGGCCGAGTGCCGGCGCATGCCAATGGCCGAAGATCAGCATCCAATTGCCGACGATATCGACGAGCAGCGCCAGCCCGGTGGCGAGGAAGGCCCAGCCCGGCCGGCCCAGCGCCGCCGCCGCCGTCCGCATCACCCCGGCCGCGACCGCCAGCGGCACCGCGG
>JAEWJQ010000005.1 GCA_023386515.1 Pseudomonadota bacterium
CGACGGTGCCGAGCCGCAAGGGATCGGGCAGCGCGATCGCCGCCGCGACGATCCGGCCGTCATCGACCAGGGCGGCGCGTTCCTCGCCGATCCCGGCCTCGTACAGCCATTCAGCCAAGCGGCAGCCCCGCCGCCTGCAGCAGCGCGCGCGCCTCGAACAGCGGCAGGCCGATCACCCCCGAATGGCTGCCCTGCAGGAAGCGGACGAACGCCTCCGCCCGTCCCTGGATCGCGTAGCCGCCCGCCTTGCCGAGGCCCTCGCCGCTGGCGACATAGGCGTCGATCTCGGCCGGGGAGAGCGGCTTGAACGCGACGATCGTGTCGGCCAGGCGGGTGCGGACGATGCCGGTACGATCGATGACGCAGACCGCGGACAGCGCATGGTGGCGGCGACCGGACAGCAAGCCGAGCAGCGTGCGCTGGATCGTCTCGTCCTCCGCCGGCGGCAGGATGCGGCGTCCGACGGCGATCGTCGTGTCGCCGGCGATCACGATCTCGTCCGGCGCGCGGGACACCGCCTGCGCCTTCTCGACCGCCAGACGCAGGGCATAGGCGCGCGGCAGTTCGCGCGGCCGTGGCGATTCGTCGATCTCGGGCGCGGCGATCCGCGCTGGCGCGGCGCCGATCCGCGTCAACAGGTCCCGCCGGCGCGGCGAGGACGAGGCGAGGACGAGGGACGGTGCGGGCGCGCTCACGAGCGGCGCTCGCAAGCGGACACCGGCATCGCGTGGATCAGGACGGGCCGGGGCCGCCGCGACCCGGCATGAAGCGATAGGTGATCCGCCCCTTGGTCAGATCATAGGGGGTCAGCTCGACCAGCACCTCGTCGCCGACCAGCACGCGGATGCGGTTCTTGCGCATCTTGCCGGCGGTATGACCCAGGATCTCGTGATCGTTTTCCAGCTGGACGCGGAACATCGCATTGGGGAGCAATTCCACCACGCGACCGCGCATTTCCAGGAGTTCTTCTTTCGCCAAACGGTGTCTCTTTCGCGCTAAGTGCGCGCGCCCTTAGCCGAGAAGACCGAAAAAGGAAAGGCGAGCGCATGGGATGCGCGACGATGCTCGATCGCGGCGCTACTTGGATATGGGCGCGGATGCGGCATTCGACAAGCGCCGGGCGGGTCTTTCCTTAAGGGTTGCGGGAGCGGTGGGCCGATCAGCCCAAAATCGCGCGGATGCGGGCCGACAGCGCGTCGATGTCGAACGGCTTCGACACCAACTCCATGCCCTCGGCCAGGAAATCGCCCAGCATCGTCGCCTTTCCGGCATAGCCGCTGATGAACAGCACCTTCAGCGCCGGATGACGCGCGCGCACCAGATCGGCGAGGTCGCGGCCGTTCATGCCGGGCAGGCCGACATCGGTGATCAGCAGGTCGAGCCGCGGCATCGCCTCCAGCTCGGCCAGCGCCGCCGTGCCGTCCCTGGCCTGCCGGACGCGGAAGCCGAGATCGCCGAGCAAGTCCGCGACCAGCATCCGCACCGCCGGATCGTCCTCCACCAGCAGCACACTTTCGCCCGGCCGTGCCGCCATCGGCGACGAGGTTGGCGCGACGGTCGGCTCGGGAGCCGTCTCCGCGCGCGGCAGGAGCATGTGGATCGTCGTGCCCTCGCCCTGCCTGGTGACGATACGCACCCGGCCGCCGGTCTGGCGGACGAAGCCGTAGATCATCGACAGGCCGAGGCCGGTGCCGACGCCGATCGGCTTGGTGGTGAAAAAGGGGTCGAAGGCCCGGGCGGCGACATCGGCCGGCATGCCGGTGCCGGTATCGGTCATCGACACCATCACGTAATCGCCCGGCTCGACGCCGTCGAAGGCGGCGGCCGGCGCACTGCCGCGTGGCGCATTGCCGGTCGCCAGCGTCAGCCGGCCGCCGTCGGGCATCGCGTCGCGCGCGTTGATCGCGAGATTGAGCAGCGCACTTTCCAGCTGGTTGCCGTCGGTCAGCGCCGGCCAGGCATCGCCGGCGAGATGCAGGTCGAGGGCGATATTCTCGCCCAACGTCCGGTGCAGCAGTTCCTCCATGCCGATCGCCAGTGCGTTGACGTCCGTCGCGCGCACGTCGAGCGCCTGCCGTCGCGAAAAGGCGAGCAGCCGTTGCGTCAGCCCGGCCGCCCGCTGCGCGGATGTCGTGGCGGCATCGATATAGCGGTCGATGCGCGTGTCGCCATGCGCGCCCAGCCGCCGCCTGAGCAGGGCGAGGCTGCCGATGACGCCGGTCAGCATATTGTTGAAGTCGTGCGCGATGCCGCCGGTCAGCTGGCCGACCGCCTCCATCTTCTGCGCCTGGCGGAGCTGCGCCTCCGTCTCCTGCAATCGCGCTTCCGCCGCCTTCGCGTCGGTGACATGGCGACCGACGGCGAAGATCTCGTCCGGTCCGGGCGCCGCGACCCATTGCAGCCAGCGATAGCCGCCGTCGGCGTGGCGGAACCGATTCTCGAAATTCGGCAACTGGCCGACCTGGGCGGTGGCCAGCGCGACTTCGGTGGGAGCGATATCGTCGGGGTGCGTGAAGTCGGTGACGAAATGGCCGAGGACATCGCCCGGCTCGTAGCCCAGCACCGTGCGCCAGGCCGGATTGATCCGGCGGTAGATGCCGTCCGGCGACAGCACCACCATCAGGTCGGGCGAGGTGTTCCACATCCGGTCGCGTTCGGCGGTGCGCTCCTCGACCTGGCGTTCCAGCGTCGCGTTGAGCGCGCTCAGTTCCGCCTGGCTGCGGGCCAGCGCCTGGTCGGCGAGGACGCGGGCGGTGGTTTCGTTGGTGAAGATGAACAGGCCGGCGATCTCGCCATGCTCGTCGAGCACCCGCGAATAGGAGAAGGTCCACCAGGTGTCCGCCAGCCCGCGATCGGTGTCGAGCTTCCACGGCAGATCGACGAAGCGATTGCTGCGCCCGGCGAAGGCATCGTCGATGATCGGCTTGGCTTGATCCCAGGCATCCGCCCACACCTCGGCGAACGGCGCGCCCATCGCCCAGTCGAGCCGCGGCCCGAGCAGCGGGCAATAGGTCTCGTTGAAGAAGAAGAACAGTTCGTCGCGACCCCAGGCGAGGATCATCGACTCGGGCGAATGGAGCACCAGCCCCAGCGCCTGTTTGAGCCCGCCCGGCCAGCCCGTGGGCGGTCCCAGCGGATGCGTCGCCCAGTCGCGCGCCAGGATCAGTTCGGTCGCCAGCCCGCCGCCGCGCAGGAAGCCGAGCGCGGTAGGCAGGTCCGATTCGGGCGGTGCGGCGGCGGTCATCGGGCTTCCATATCGACGCCGCCAACGCGGCAGAAGCGCTTTGCGCCGCATCCCCTCGTTGCATCGCCTGCGGCTAGAGCCCTTCGCCTCCGACCCAATGCGCATTCGACAGTTTGCGCGCCACCGCCCAGGTCTGCGTCCGGATGTCGGGCACCGCGACGATTTACCAGAACGCCCCGCCCGTCATCGGCCCCAGCGCATAGAGCCAGTCGTTGGCCCCGCCATCGGCGGCGATCGTCCGTGCCTCCGCATCGACATCGATGCCCAGCCGGGCGGCATCGGCGCGGATCGTGCCGCGATCGGCGAGGCGGCGCAGCAGCGGCTCGGTGGTGCGGGACAGGTCGCCCTGCGGCCCGGTGCAATTGACGATCCGTTGCGCGACGATGACCTCGGTCGTGTCCGACCCGCGCGGCCGCCACGTCACCGCGACGCCGTCCGGCCGCTCGCCGAAGCCGGCGGTCTTGCCGGCGACGAGATGCAGTCGCCCGTCCGCGATCATCGCCGCCAGCCGGGCGGCGCCCGGTGGTGCGCTCCGATGGCGGTGGACGTCCCACCAGGGGCGCAGGTGGCGCAGGAAGCGCGCGCGCTCGGCACCGCTGGCATTGGCCCACATGCCCTGGGTGAACGGGCGCAGTTCGTCGACCGCCTGGCGCCAGCCGATCCGCTCGCCGCGATCGCGGACCATCCCCACCAGGTCCGAGGCGACGGTCGCCGGG
>JAEWJQ010000158.1 GCA_023386515.1 Pseudomonadota bacterium
AAGCTGACGGGGGCGCGATCGGCTGGCCCAGGTGATCACCGGCCCCTTTGCCAGCGCGCGACCGTCCGCTGGCACCCAGACGCGGGCGTGATCTTCCGCCAGCGCGAATCCGGCATCGGCGAGCGCCGCCTTCGCTCCGTCGGAATAGAGCCAGGCCGGGGCGATGAAGCCCGCGGCGGGGCGACCGGTGATATCCTCGACCAGCGCCTTGCCGCGGCGCATCCGGTCGAGCGCGTCGTCGCGGCTGAGGCCCAGAAATTCGCCCTCGCCGGCGGTCATGTGCTTGCCCTTGAGCGCCGCGACCCTGCCCTGATGCGGCGTGTCGTCACGGTGGAACCAGCCGTGGACGAACATTTCGACGCCCTCGTCGGCCCAGCCGCGCAGCCGCGCCGCGAACGCCGGGGTGATCGGCGC
This sequence comes from Pseudomonadota bacterium, assembly GCA_023386515.1. The sequence goes on from JAEWJQ010000158.1 coordinate 415, forward strand.
GCCGCCCCAATGGTCCGGCACCACCAGCATCGCCAGCCGCCGGCCGACATGGGGGGCAAGATGGTCGAGCAACTGGTCGACTTCGCCCTCGAAGCGGGGCGATACGTCGTGGATCGAGGCGAGCAGGCGTTTCATCGCAGGCGCTTATAGACGCGGATCATCTCATTGCCCATCGGCAGCGCGGCGGTGAGCCGATAGCCGTGGTTCAGAGCGCTGGTGACGAACGCATGAGCGGCGGGGCGCACGCCCGAATAGGGCGGGCGCATCACCACCACGGCCGGTTGCCGGGCGAGGATGCGGCGGATCTCCCCATCCTGATCGACGCCCGTCGCCCCGGCCTCGCGCGCGCGGCCCAGATGGGCGGGGACGATGTAGCGCGACAGGGCACAGCGCCGGGTCGCGACGTAGAGCATCGTGCTGCCCGAATAGACGTAGAGGCAGCCGGGACCCTGCCCGACCGCCCGGGTCAGGGCGGCGAACTGGCGTGCATCGCCGCGTTCGGCACGGAGGGCGAGAAGGACGATCTGTCCGGCCAAGGCGGCGAGCAGCAGCAGCGCGGGCATCCGCCAGCGCTGCCAGGCCTCACGCCCCAGCACGCCGGCCGCGGCGGCACAGGCTGGCAGGAGGATCGGCAGGCTGTAATGGTCGAACCACGGGCGGAACAGCAGCACGCTGACGCAGGCGATGCCCAGCCACCAAGCGAGAAACAGCCGGACCGGATCGCGTTCGCCCCGTTTCAGTGCCAGCACCGCGAGCGTCACCAGCGGCGAGATGATCAGGACGATCTGCCCCAGATTGCCGGCGAGTTCGCCGAGCGGATCGGGATTGCGGTGGAAGACCGACAGGAAATTGGCGAACAGGAATGCGTCCCACTGGCCGATCGCGGCATAGGCGGCGGTGGTGAGCGCGGTCGGCAGCAGCGCCAGCGCGACGAGGCCGAGCGCATAGCCGATCAGCGGCGCGATGCGGCGGGTCGCCTGCCATTCGCCGGCGAGCAGCCACAGACCGAAGAATACGCCCTCCAGCAGCACCGAATATTTGATCTGGAGCGCAATGCCGACCAGTGCCATCGCCGCCGCGCCGAGGAAGCGTCGGTGGCGGGACGTGGCGGAGCGCAGGATCAGCAGCGCGGCCGCGGCAATCTGCGGATTGTAGAAGACCGGCGACTGGCCGCCCTGGCCGCCGAGCAGGTCGAGCCAGAGCAGATAGGCGATGCCCGCCGCGGTGGCGCCGGCGGCGAAGCCGGCGCGGTCGGCGAGCCTCGCGACCTGCCATGCTCCGCACAGGGCCGCGACGAGCGCGAGCGCCTGATAGGCCCAGATGCCGGTGGGGAAGCCGAGGCTTGCCGGGACCGCATAGAGCAGGAACAGGCCGAGCGGCTTCCGGTCCCACACGTCGACGAACGGCAACTGCCCGTGCCACAGCGCGGTGCCGGTGAAATAATAGAATTCCTCGTCGACATGGACGACCGGATTGCCGAACGTCAGCAACCGCGCCGCAACGGCGACGAGGATCAGGATCGCAAGCCGGGCGCGCGGGTTCGTCAGGGCCGACATCGCCGGTCCGGTAGCGGGGGCGCTACCGCTTGCCAAATGGAGATCAGTGTCCGGATGTTGCTGCGGCGCGGCGGGCGGTGAGCAGATAATCGAGCGCGGTCGAACTCGACAGGTCGAATCCCTTGGCGGGCGAGAAGGCGAGGCCGGTGACGTCGGTCACGGTCAGCCCGGCGTCGACGAGCAGCGCGGTGAGTTCGTCGGGGGTCAGGAACTTGTCCCAGTCGTGGGTGCCGCGCGGGATGCGGCCCGTCCCCTCCGCCAGGCCGATCAGGGCGAGGCGCGACAACGGCGTGCGGTTGGGCGTCGACATGATCAGCAGGCCGCCGTCCGCCAACGCGCCGGCAAGGCCGCGGACGAAGCCCGCCGGGTCGCTGACATGCTCGATCACCTCAAGGCAGGTGACGAGGTCGTAGCGCCCGCCCTCGTCCTCGATGCCGTGCGCGCGATAGGTGATCGACAGGCCCGCCTGTGCCGCATGGGCCGCGGCCACCGCGATGTTCTCCGCCGCCGCATCCAGGCCCGTCACTGAGCCGCCGAGCCGGGCAAGCGGTTCGGCGAGCAGGCCGGCGCCGCAGCCGACGTCGAGCTCGGTCTTGCCGGCGAGCGGCGTGAAACTGGTGTCGTCGCCGTCCCAATGCAGGTCCACCGCGGCGCGGATATAGCGCAGGCGGACCGGGTTGAGCTTGTGCAGCATCGCCGACGAGCCCTTGGGGTCCCACCAGTCCTGCGCCATGCGACCGAAATGCGCCGCCTCGCGGACGTCGATCGTGCCGCCGCCGGCGGAAGGGTTCGTGCTGCTTGCGCTTGCCATGGCGGCTACCTATCAGGGCGCACCCTTTCCCCCAAGGAGTTTGAAAAGACAGCGATGGCGCGGATCGTGATGAAGTTCGGCGGCACGTCGATGGCCGGGATCGAGCGCATCCGGAGCGTGGCCGCGCGCGTCAAACGCGAGGTGGAGGCGGGCAATCAGGTCGCCGTCGTCGTATCGGCGATGGCGGGCGACACCGACCGGCTGGTCGGCTTTTGCCGCGAGGCGTCGTCGCTTTACGACCCCCGCGAATATGACGTGGTCGTGTCCAGCGGCGAGCAGGTGACCAGCGGGCTGCTCGCCATCGCGCTGCAGGCGGCGGGGGTGAAGGCGCGCAGCTGGCTCGGCTGGCAATTGCCGATCCACACCGACGACGCTCATGCCAAGGCGCGGATCGGCACGATCGAGACGGATGCGCTGATCGCCAGCATGGCGGGGGGCGAGGTGGCGGTGATCCCCGGCTTCCAGGGCGTGTCCGACGACGGCAGGATCACCACGCTGGGCCGCGGCGGTTCCGACACGTCGGCGGTGGCGGTGGCGGCCGCGGTGCAGGCGGACCGGTGCGACATCTACACCGACGTCGACGGCGTCTACACCACCGATCCGCGCATCGTGCCGCGGGCGCGCAAGCTCGCCAAGGTGACCTACGAGGAGATGCTGGAACTGGCATCGGTCGGCGCCAAGGTGCTGCAGACCCGTTCGGTGGGCCTCGCGATGAAGGAACAGGTCCGCGTCCAAGTGCTGTCGTCCTTCACCGGGCCGGACGCACCGATGGCGGATACATTGCCGGGGACGATGATCGTCGGCGAAGAGGAGATTGACGACGTGGAACGCCAGCTGATCACCGGCATCGCGCACGACAAGAACGAGGCGAAGATCACGCTGACCGGCGTGCCGGACAAGCCCGGCGCGGTGGCGAGCATCTTCGAGCCGCTGGCCAGCGCCAACATCAACGTCGACATGATCATCCAGAACATCGCCCACAATCATGGCTCGACCGACGTCACCTTCACCGTGCCGTCCGCCGACCTGGCGCGATCGATCGAGACGCTGAACCAGGGGCGCGAGGCGATCGGCTTCGGCGAATTGGTCCACGACACGCGCGTCGCCAAGGTGGCCGTCGGCGGCGTCGGCATGCGCAGCCACGCCGGTGTCGCGAGCACGATGTTCACCGTGCTCGGCCAGCGCGGCATCAACATCCAGGCGATCTCGACCAGCGAGATCAAGGTCAGCGTGCTGATCCACGAGGACGAAACCGAGCTCGCGGTGCGCGTGCTGCACACCGCCTACGGGCTCGACGCCGAGGTCGCGGC
>JAEWJQ010000082.1 GCA_023386515.1 Pseudomonadota bacterium
GCCCAGGCCGTGGCGCCGGCCGCCGGGCCGGACGATGCCGCGCTGCTCGCCTTCCTCGACGCGGCGTTCGACGCGCAGCTCGCGCTCAGCCCGCAGGGCCAGACCAGCCTCGGCCTCAAGACCAACAACGACAAGCTCGACGATTATACCGACGCCGCCGCGCAGAAGAGCCTGGCGCTGGAGCAGAGCCAGCTCGCCGAGATGAAGCGCCGCTTCCAGCCCGCGCGGCTGGGAGCGCAGGCGAAGCTGAGCTATCGCCTGTTCGAGGATCAGGTCGCGACCGACGCGCGTCAGTTCCAATTCCGCGACTATGCCTTCCCGGTCTCCACCAACGGCAGCCCGGCTGGCGAGATCCCGGTCTTCCTGATTAACGAGCATCGCGTCGACACCGTCGCCGATGCGCGCGCCTATATCGCGCGGCTACGCGACACCCGCCGCGTGATGCAGGAGGTGGCGGCGAAGATGCGCGCTCAGGCGGCCAAGGGCATCGTCCCGCCCAAGATGGTGTTCGCGCCGGCGCGGGGCGACGCCCGCAAGGTGATCACCGGCGCGCCGTTCGACGGTGGCGCCGACAGCACCGTGCTGGCCGATTTCAAGGCCAAGGTCGGCAAGCTCGACGCTCCCGCCGCCACCAAGACGCAGTTGATCGCCGACGCCACTGCGGCGCTGACCGGTCCGTTCCGCCAGGGCTTCGACGTGCTGTTCGCCGCGCTCGACGCGATCGAGCCGCTGGCCAAGGGGAATGACGGCGCCTGGAGCCTGCCCGGCGGCGATGCCTATTATCAGGCGCGGCTGGCCTATTACACCACGACCGATCTGACCGCCGATCAGATCCACCAGCTCGGCCTCGACCAGGTCAAGGCGATCCATGGCGAGATGCAGGCGGTGATGACGCGCATCGGCTATACGGGCACGCTGCAGCAGTTGTTCGCCGAGCTGCGCACCAGTCCCCGCTTCAAATATTCCAACGACGAGGCGGGGCGGCAGATGTATCTGGCCGATGCGCGCGCTGCGATCGCCCAGACCATGGCGGCGGCGCCGCGCTTCTTTCGCCGCCTGCCCAAGGCGGCGCTGGAGGTGCGCGCGGTCGAGCCCTGGCGGCAGGAGACGGCGGCGGTCGCCTTCTACAACCAGCCCGCGCCCGACGGTTCTCGCCCCGGCATCTTCTACGTCAATCTCGCCGACATGACCCAGGTGCAGAAGCCCCAGGTCGAGGGCATTGCCCATCATGAGGGCGCGCCGGGCCATCATTTCCAGATCGCCCGCGCGCAGGAGCTGACCGGCGTGCCGAAGTTCCGCCGCTTCGGCTATTACGGCGCCTATACCGAGGGCTGGGGCCTCTATTCGGAGCGGCTCGCCAAGGAGATGGGCGCCTATGCCGATCCTTATGCCGAGCTCGGTATGCTGTCGTTGCAGGTCTGGCGCGCGTGCCGGCTGGTGCTCGACACCGGCGTCCATGCCAAGCGCTGGAGCCGCGACCAGGCGATCGCCTATTTCACCGCCAATGCGCCGCTGTCGCAGCGCGACGTGGTCAAGGAAGTCGACCGCTACATCAACAACCCCGGTCAGGCGACCAGCTACATGGTCGGCCAGCTGCGCATCGCCGCGCTGCGCCGCAAGGCGGAAGCCGCGCTCGGCAGCCGCTTCCAGCTGCCCGACTTCCACGAGGTCGTCCTCGCCAGCGGCGCGCTGCCGCTCGGCGTGCTGGAGGAACAGGTGGATGGCTGGATAGCCTCGACCAAGGGCTGACGCGCCGCTCGGCGCACGGATTTACCTGCAAAAAGCCGTTCGGTCCGCGGGGACCGGGCGGCTTTTCTGCGCCTGTGGCAGGCGGACATCATTCTGCGGTCAAAGAGCAATGTAGCGCAACAAACCGTCTTGACACCCGCCCGTTCGCATAACGTATACCCTGACAAATAAGCCGGAAAGAAATTTCGGTTCAAAACAGGGGACAGGGATATGGGACGGGGAGCATTGCTGATTTCCAGCGCGGTCGTGGCATTGGTGATCGGCTCCGCCGCGCAGGCGCAGGACCGTCCCGTGCCACCGGTCATCACCGATCAGGACGCGACGACACCGCGCCCGTCGGATCAGGATGTGATCGTCGTCGGCCTGCGCGAGAGCGTGAAGAAAGCCGTCGACCGCAAGCGCCGCTCCAAGCAGATCGTCGATTCGGTGGTGGCGGAAGACGCTGGCAAATTGCCTGACAACAACGTCATCGAGGCCCTTGCCCGCGTCACCGGTGTGCAGATCAGCCGTAGCCGCGGCGAGGGCAGCGGCCTGACCATCCGCGGCCTTTCCGACGTGCAGACGACGATCAACGGCAACAACACCAACGAGGGCGAGGCGCGCTCGATCAACCTTGCCGACATCCCTGCCGAGCTGATCAAGGCGGTCGATGTCTACAAGACCCGCTCCCCCGATCAGGTTGAGGGCGGCGTCGGCGGCACGGTCAACATCGAATTACGCCGGCCGCTCGACCTCAAGCAGGGCACCACCGTCGCCGGCAGCATCCGCGGCGTCTACAGCGACAATCCAAAGAAGGTCAGCCCGTTCGCCAGCCTGTTGCTGGCGCAGCGGATGGACACCGGGATCGGCGAGATCGGCATGCTGGTCAACGGATCGTTCCAGAAGAACTATTATCGCGAGACGTTCGTTACGGCCGAAGGTATCGACAATCTGTGTTGCACGAACGTGCCGAACACGCCTTGGGATCGCCTGCCTGCCGCTTACAAGAATCTCGCCTCGCCCTATCGGGTCAATTACGGTCTGGAGCAGGGCCGGACCGAGAAGAAGGCGCTGAACGCGTCGCTGCAGTGGAAGCCGGACGACCATCTCGAATTCGTGCTCGAGGGCAGCTACGTCAACACGCAGAACAACAACCAATATGACGGGCTCTTCCTCGCGATTCGTGAGGGCGCGCTGTCGAACATCACGACCTTGCCGGACGGCAGGACCCTGGTGTCCGCGACCGTCGGCCCGGTCTCGGCTAACGGACGGATCCCCGCAGGGTTCACGTCCCAGGCCTATGATTCGACGTCGGACCTGTACACCACGAACTTCGAGACGACCTGGCGCGGAGGGATCGCCACGGTCCATGCATCCGCACAATATAGCTGGAGCAAGACAAGCCAGTTCAACGTCGAGCTGCTGCCGATCATCCCCGGCATCAACACGGCGACCGTCGACCTCGTCTCGGATCGTTTCGATGGTGGCGGACCGTTCATCACCTATCCCGGCGCCAATCTGACCGACATCAACAGCTATGTCGTCGATCGCTATCAGGATCGCCGTTACGCCAGTCGGAACAAGGAATTCGCGTCACAGCTCGATATCGAGCTCGCGGTCAGCGATACGGGTTTGATTCGCCGCCTGAAGACCGGCGTGCGCTTCATGAACCGTCTGCCCGGCAACAGCTACGGCTATCGCGATGGCTATCCGCGCCAGACACAGATCGTGAACGGGGTTGCCACGCAGGTCCGGACGCCACTGTCGGCTTTTCCGGGCGCCGGCGCGGCGACGCCGGTTGCGGCCCTGGTTCCGGGAGCCGAGGCCTTGACCTGGCTTCACATCCCCGGCCGGGTCCTGCTCGCCAATCGAGACGCGAACCGCCAGTATATCGTGGCCACCGATCCCGCCGACGCCGCCGTCTGGTCGACGCAGGATCCACCCAGCGATCGCGGACAGGTTTACAAGGCATCGGAGAACAGCTTCGCCGTCTACGGCCTGTTCGACTATGGCTTCAAACTCGGCTTCCCGATCGATGGTCAGATCGGCGCGCGTATCATCAATACCTTCGGTACAGCGAGCAGCACCAATTTCGCTTTCGGCCCGAATACCAACAACCCGACCATATCCGCCGGCGTCGGCCACGCGAACTACGTCGACATCCTGCCGACCTTTACCGCCAACATCCACTTCACCAACAAGCTGCTGCTTCGCCTGTCCCGCACGACGAATATCCAACGCGCCGACTTTTACAGTCTCCGGCCCTCTGCGACCATCGATCAGTTCCGGATTCCGACCTACGTCTACACCGGCAACCCCAGTCTGAAGCCCAGTACGTCCATCAAATATGATGCCAGCCTGGAATATTACCTGCCCGATGGCATCATCTCCCTCGCAGGCTTCATCAACAATCAGGATGGCTTGTTGTTCTACTACGACAAGCCATCCAACCTGGCGGCTTATGGCATCAACGAGAACGGCTTCATCTCGTCGCTTTATAATGCCGGCAAGGGCAAGAATGTCGGCATCGAAGCAAACGCCCAGAGCTTCTTCCGCTTCCTGCCCGGCGTACTGCGCAACTTCGGCCTCGGCCTCAACGGCACCTGGATCCCGACCGCGACGCAGAAATATCCCTATGCCGACGACACGGGCGACATTCCCGGCGCGGACGAGGTCCTCGGCCTGTCTAAGTTCACCGGCAATGCGACCCTGTTCTATGAAACCCCGGTGTTCAGCACCCGCATCAGCTACAATTATCGCTCGCGCTATCGCAACGACGTCAATTACAACCTGCCGATCTACTCCAGCTTCACGCAGCCGACGTCACGGCTCGACGCGGCGATCAACTTCACGCCGGTGAAATTCGCTACGGTATCACTCGAAGGCACCAATCTGCTGCACAACAACGACAAGGTCTATTACGGCATCAACAAATTGCTGCCGCAGGGTGGCCGACTGCAACCGCGAACGGTGCAGCTGAGCCTCCGTTTCCGCTATTGATCGTCGCCCCATACGGGCGTTGTATCGATCATAACGGCCCCGGACTGGCCTCGCCGCGTCACGAAGCGTAAGACCCGGGGCACCTTTCCATCACAAGGTGCCCCATGTCCGACGACTTCTACCGCATCAAACGCCTGCCGCCCTATATCATCGCCGAGGTCAATGCGATGCGGGCGGCGGCGCGCAGCGGTGGCGAGGACATCATCGACCTGGGCATGGGCAATCCCGACCTGCCGCCGCCGCCGCACGTGATCGAGAAGCTGGTCGAGGTCGCGCAGAAGCCGTCGGCGCATGGCTATTCCCAGTCCAAGGGCATACCTGGCCTGCGCCGCGCGCAGGCGAATTACTATGGCCGGCGCTTCGGCGTCGACGTCGATCCGGAGACGGAGGTCGTCGTCACCATGGGGTCGAAGGAGGGGCTGGCCAGCCTCGCCACCGCGATCACCGCACCGGGCGACGTCATCCTCGCGCCCAATCCGTCCTATCCGATCCACACCTTCGGCTTCATCATCGCCGGGGCGACGATCCGTGCGGTGCCGACGACGCCGGACGAGGCCTATTTCCAGAGCCTGCAGCGCGCGATGGAATTCACCATCCCGCGGCCGTCGGTGCTGGTCGTCAACTATCCGTCCAATCCGACCGCGGAGACGGTCGACCTCGCCTTCTACGAACGGCTGGTCGCCTGGGCGAGGGAGAATCAGGTCTGGATCATCTCCGACCTCGCCTATTCGGAACTGTATTTCGACGGCAAGCCGACCGTCTCGATCCTGCAGGTGCCGGGCGCCAAGGACGTCGCGTTCGAATTCACCTCGCTCAGCAAGACCTATTCGATGGCGGGATGGCGGATCGGGTTCGCGGTCGGCAACCGGAAGCTGATCGCGGCGATGACGCGGGTCAAATCCTACCTCGATTATGGCGCCTTCACGCCGATCCAGGCCGCCGCCTGTGCCGCGCTCAACGGCCCGCAGGACATCGTCGAGGCCAACCGCCAGCTCTACCACAAGCGCCGCGACGTGCTGGTCGAAAGCTTCGGCCGCGCCGGCTGGGACATTCCCGCGCCGCCCGCCTCGATGTTCGCCTGGGCACCCCTGCCGCCCGCGCTGAAGCACTTAGGCAGCCTTGAGTTCTCCAAACAATTGCTGACTCACGCCCAGGTCGCGGTTGCGCCAGGGGTTGGCTACGGCGAGAATGGGGAAGGCTTCGTGCGCATCGCGATGGTGGAAAACGAACAGCGACTGCGCCAGGCGGCGCGCAACGTGAAGCGCTATCTCGCCAGCATGGGCGTCAACACGCCGAGCCGGAACGCGGGTTGAGCCCTTCAAGCCGCGCGCGTTCGGGCTCCCGCCCGTGCAGGAGTCCAGAGCCGCCGACCATGGGCCATGAGGCGGTGAACACCGGCGTCCGCAGCCGCATGGCCGACGCCGACCGGATCGCCACGGCATGACGATCGAGCCGCTCTATTCCCTCGCCGGCGTGCTGGTCGGCGTGCTCGTCGGGCTGACCGGGGTCGGCGGCGGATCGCTGATGACGCCGATCCTGGTGCTCGCCTTCGGCTTTCATCCGGCGACCGCGGTCGGTACCGACCTGCTCTATGCCGCGGCGACCAAGACGGTCGGCACCACCGTCCACGGCTGGCGTGGCACGCTCGACTGGCGGATCGTCGGGCGACTGGCGACCGGCAGCGTGCCGGCAACGATCGTGACGCTGCTGCTGCTCGGCCGCGCCAGCGAACATTCGCCGGCGACCGAGCATCTGCTGGCGACGTTGCTCGGTATCGTCCTTGTCGTCTCCGCGGTGGCGACGCTGCTCCGCCACCGGATCGTCGCGGCGCTGACGCCGCGGCTCGGCGAACGCGAGGGGCGGCGACCGGCACTGCTCACGATCCTGCTCGGCGCGATCCTCGGCGTGCTCGTCTCGCTGACGTCGGTCGGCGCCGGCGCGCTCGGCATGACCGCCCTGCTCGTCCTCTATCCGCGCCATCCGCTGAAAAGCCTGGTCGGTGCCGACATCGCGCATGCGGTGCCGCTCACCCTGCTCGCCGGCGCCGGCCATTGGCTGCTCGGCTCGGTCGACCTCGGTCTGCTCGGGTCGCTGCTGATCGGCTCGATCCCCGGCATCGTCGTCGGCAGCCTGCTCGCAGGATCGATGCGCGAGAGCGTGCTCCGCCCGATCCTGGCGACGGTGCTCGCCATCGTCGGGGTCAAGCTGCTGTTCTGAGATCCGTGGGCCGGACGGACTGGCCTGGACGCGACGCGACCCCTGGCCGCATATCGCACTACGCAGGGGGCGTGGAGCAGGCCTCCCATGATCGGCCGCACAACCTGCCTCGCCCCAACGTCAATCGCTATTGCGAGTCTATCGCATTATTAGGTAAAGGCGCGGGCGATGCCGACCAACGCCCATGCCCTGACGCGTGTGCTGCTCGAAGAGCGCGGTGCGTTGCTGCGTCGCGCGCGGCGCATCGTCCGTACCATGGCGGCGGCGGAGGATGTGACGCAGAGCCTGTGGTTACGCATCCAGCAGGTCGACCGGTCGATACGGATCGTCGATCCACGCGCCTATCTGGTCACGCTGACACGCCATCTCGCGCTCGACCAGCGACGCGCCGAGCACCGTAGGCATGCGCTGCTCGCGCCCGACGCGGACGGCGAAGAGATCGCCGACGCTGCGCCGCCCGCGGACCGTATACTCCTCGATCGTGAGCGGCTGGAGGCGGTGCGCGCGACGCTGCGCGATCTGTCGCCACGCTGTCGCGAAATCCTCTACCTGCGCCGCATCGAAGGGCTGAGCGCGAGCGAGATCGCGGCGCGGCTCGGGATCAGTCGTCAGATGGTCAACCGTTATGTCGCGCAGGCGGTCCGTCACTGCCTCAGCCGGATCGAGCCGGACGGGTGAGTGCTCCCGCCCGCGCCGGACACGGTTTCCATTCGCCGGCCTCGATCGTCCTCGATGATGAAGGCGCAGCGACGGCGAACAGGGAGAGCGGCCGATCCGCGACACGGTGAACGAGCAGGCGGCGCAATGGCTTGCGGATCGCGAGACCCGCCGCTGGACGGACGCGGCGCGACTGGCGGCGTGGCGCAGCGCCGATCCGTGCGACGATCGCGCCTTCGCGCATGCCGAGCGCCTCTGGCACGCACTCGAC
>JAEWJQ010000084.1 GCA_023386515.1 Pseudomonadota bacterium
CCACTCCGGCTCGTCCGAAGAGCCCGCAGCTCTTCGCCGGCTTTCTGAAGCTCCACTATGCTTGGGGACCGCACATGCTGGTCTCCATCCTTCACCGCGCCACCGGCACGGTGATGGCGACGCTGGGCACGATGATGCTGGTGTGGTGGCTCGCGGCGCTGGCGGGCGGGGCGGAAAGCTACGCGACCTTCCGCGACGTCTTCACGACGTCGGCGGGGCACCTCAACATCATCGGCTGGCTGGTCGGCATCGTGCTGAGCTGGGCGTTCTTCACACACATGCTCAACGGCATCCGCCATCTGGTGATGGACGCGGGCGCGGCGTTCGAGCTGAAGCGCAACAAGATGTTCAGCCTGGTCGTGCTGGTCGGCGGCATCGCGCTGACCGCCGCCTTCTGGCTCTATCAGGGGATCAAGTGATGGGTTCGGGCACCAGCATCGGCCGCGTCCGCGGCCTCGGCAGCGCCAAGGATGGCGCGCATCACTGGTGGCGCCAGCGGCTGACCGCCGGGTCGAACCTGTTGCTGATGCTGTGGTTCGTCATCTCGATGGCGCGCCAGCCGGCCTTCGACTACACGTCGATGCACCTGTGGTTGTCTTCGGCATGGGTCGCCATCCCGATGATCCTGCTCGTCGCCTCGGTCTTCTGGCACTTCCGCCTCGGCCTGCAGGTGGTGATCGAGGATTACCAGCATGACGAACAGCGCGTCGCAGCACTGATCGCGCTCAACTTCTTCACGGTCGGCACCGCCGCCGTCGCCATCTTCGCGATCCTGCGGGTCGCCTTCGGAGCTGCCGCATAATGGCTGATGCGTACAAGATCATCGACCACACGTACGACGCCGTGGTCGTCGGCGCGGGCGGATCGGGCCTGCGCGCCGTCATGGAATGCGCGCAGAACGGGCTGAAGACCGCCTGCATCACCAAGGTGTTCCCGACGCGCAGCCACACCGTCGCGGCGCAGGGCGGCATCGCCGCGTCGCTCGGCAACATGGGTCCGGACCATTGGACTTGGCACATGTTCGACACGGTCAAGGGTTCCGACTGGCTCGGCGACCAGGACGCGATCGAATATATGGTGCGAGAGGCGCCGGCTGCGGTCTACGAGCTGGAACATGCCGGCATGCCGTTCAGCCGCACTGACGAGGGTCGCATCTACCAGCGGCCGTTCGGTGGCATGATGCAGAACATGGGCGAGGGTCCGCCCGCGCAGCGCACCTGCGCCGCGGCGGACCGCACCGGCCATGCGATGCTGCACACGCTCTACCAGCAGTCGCTGCGCTACGATGCCGATTTCTACGTCGAATATTTCGCGCTCGACCTGATCATGGAGAATGGCGAGTGCCGCGGCGTCATCGCCCTGTGCATGGAAGACGGCAGCATCCATCGCTTCCGCAGCCACAACACCGTGCTCGCTACCGGCGGCTACGGCCGCTGCTATTTCTCCGCGACCTCGGCGCACACCTGCACCGGTGACGGTGGCGGCATGGTGCTGCGCGCGGGCCTGCCGCTGCAGGACATGGAGTTCGTCCAGTTCCACCCGACCGGCATCTACGGCGCGGGCGTGCTGATCACCGAAGGCGCGCGCGGTGAAGGCGGTTATCTGACCAATTCGGAGGGCGAGCGCTTCATGGAGCGCTACGCCCCCTCGGCAAAGGACCTCGCTTCGCGCGACGTCGTGTCGCGGTCGATGGCGATGGAGAAGCGCGAAGGCCGCGGCGTCGGTCCGCACAAGGACCATATCTTCCTGCACCTCGACCATATCGATCCCAAGGTGCTTCACGAGCGGCTGCCCGGCATCACCGAGACGGGCAAGATCTTCGCTGGCGTCGACCTGACGCGCCAGCCGCTGCCGGTGACGCCGACGGTCCATTACAACATGGGCGGGATCCCGACCAACTTCCACGGCGAGGTCGTCCAGCTGAAGGATGGCAATCCGGACAGCGTCGTCCCGGGCCTGTTCGCGGTGGGCGAGGCGGCGTGCGTCAGTGTGCATGGCGCCAATCGCCTCGGCTCCAACTCGCTGATCGATCTGGTCGTGTTCGGTCGGGCGACGGGCAAGCGGATCGCCGACATCACCAAGCCGAACACCAGCCACAATCCGTTGCCCAAGGGTTCGGAAGAGCTGGCGCTGGGCCGTCTCGACAAGTTCCGTCATGCCGCCGGCGGTTCGCCGACCGCGCAGATCCGTCTCGAGATGCAGCGCACCATGCAGAAGCATTGTGCGGTGTTCCGCGACAATGCTTTGCTGAGCGAGGGGCAGACCCTGATCAACGGCCTGTACAAGCGCATGGCCGACGTCGGCATCCAGGATCGCAGCCTGATCTGGAACACCGATCTGGTCGAGACACTGGAACTCGACAATCTGATCAGCCAGGCCGTGGTGACGATGGAGTCCGCGGCAAACCGCAAGGAATCGCGCGGAGCGCACGTCAACGAGGATCATCCGGATCGCGACGATGCGAACTGGATGAAGCACACGATCACAACCTTCGACGGCTGGGGCGGCGAGGGTGGCAGCACCGCCATCGATTATCGCCCGGTGCACGATTATACGCTGACCGACGAAGTCGAGTATATCAAGCCGAAGAAGCGGGTGTATTGATCGCGTCGGCCTGGCTCGATCTTCGAGCGGCAAAGGGGCGGGGGAAGCACAGGCTTCCTCCGCCCCTTTCGTTTGTCGTGGTTGAAGCGTCTACGCACTTGCTGCGGCTCCCTGGCTCTGCCATCGTATACGATCTACGAGGAGAGTTTCGATGCGCGTTATGATCCTGACATTGATTGCCTTCTCCTCCGCCGCCGCGGCGCAGACCGCCCCCAAGGTTCCGGACTATGCCGCAACCGTCGTCACGGCGCCGCCGGCCGCGCTGAAGCTCGATCGCTTCTACAGCCGCTATGTCGACGCCGCCGGTATTCCGGTTGCTGCCTCGGCGAAGGTGCCGCCGGTCGCGCTGCTGTTCGCGCGCGACGTCATCCGTGACATGCTGGTCGAGCGGCCCGACCTCCGCCACTGGCTGATCGCGCGCGGCTACCGCGTCGCGGTGATGGCGCCCGAAGAAGGAACGATGGATCTTCCCGAACAGCGCGACTGGAAGAAGCCGAAAGCCGACGATCCGGCTCTTACCGTCTGCGAACGCAAACATTATGACGAACGGATCGGGCGCCTTACCGATGCGGAATATTGGAACGGCCGCGCCCGTGGCATGGGTGGCAAGCTGACCTCGGGGGCCGAGGAAAACCTGCTCGGGCTCGACCACGACCGCTATCGTGGCGAGAACATCTTCGTGCATGAATTCAGTCACGCGATCCTCGATGCGGTGATCGAGGCCGACCCCTTGCTCTACCAGCGCGTCGAGCGCGCCTATGCCGCGGCGCTGGCGGGGGGACGGTGGAAGGGCGAATATGCCGCCACCACCGTCCAGGAATATTGGGCCGAAGGCACGCAATTCTGGTTCAACTCGAACAAGGTCGCCCGATTCGGCGATGTCGTCGTGCTGTCGGACTCGGATCTGGTCCGTTACGACCCGGACCTCGCCGACGTCCTGCGTGCGGTTTACGGCGAACGTCACCGGCTCGCGACGGACGTCTTCTGGAACAGTCCTGCCCGCGTGCCGCCGGGCGGCCCGCCGACTTTCACCGCCGAGGTGTGCTGACGATCAGCCCGGCAGACGATCGGCGAGCTGGCGGATCGCCTGACCTTCGAACGCCGCGACCGCCTCGCCGTTCAGGTCGACGGGACGTTCTGGCGTCAACACGGCCTCATTCTGCAGGCCGTTGTCGAGCGCGAGCCAAGCTCGCACCGCCCCGGCCAGGTTGGCTACCTCCGGCACCTCGCTGTCGCCACGCGGCACGGCATCGAGGGCGGCGCTCATCGTCCAGTCGATCTCAGCCAAGATCGTTCTCGCTGACGACGATCCGCTCCTGATCGGGATCGCGGGCCAAGGCGGCGGTGGCGGCGCGCTCCACCGCCGCGCTGTGCAGTTCGAACATGGGCAAGGGGTCGGTCGGCACTGCGCCGGCCAGCGCTTCCAAGACGTCGTAGCGCAATGCAAAGTCGTAACGCTCGCCGCTCGCCTCTCCGGCGAACTCGATCTGCCGGTCGTCGATATTGTCGAACACGGTGGCGGTATCGATCGTCACATGGGATTCGGCCATAAGCTGTGTGTCCTTTCGATCAGTGTCGGGTGCGGTGACGCGCGGCGATCAACGCGCTCAGGCCAGCGGCCAGGCCGACGCCGATGGCCGCCGTCGCGCCGGGATGTTCCGCCGCCGTGGTGTAGAGACTGGTCTGGCGCGCGTGATGTTCGCCCGACCGGATGCGCCCGGCGCGCACGCTCGCGAAGAGATTGTCCGGCCGCGGCTGCTCACGCGCCGGGTCGACGAAGCCCGCCGCCGCCTTGGGCGCGAGGACCTCGAACAGCGCCGGGAAATGGGCCGCGAACAGCGCCTGCGCGCGCCCCGCGCCG
Organism: Pseudomonadota bacterium; assembly: GCA_023386515.1. The sequence goes on from JAEWJQ010000084.1 coordinate 4,466, forward strand.
CCGACGGTGATCTCGCGCTTCACGTGCGTCGCGCAATGCAGGATCGCCTGCGCGACCAGCTTCGGATCGTAGACCGGCGGCGGGATCTGCGCCTCTCCCGGTTCGTGATTGGCGGCATGCTGCGCGATCGGCGTGTCGATGCCCGATGGCTTCACCAGCGTCACCGAGATCGGCAGCCCGGCTTCGCCCAGCTCCATGCGCAGTGCCTCGACATAGGCCTTGATCGCATGTTTCGACGCCGCATAGGCGCCCATCAGCGGGCTCGGCATATCCCCGGCGATCGATCCGATGGTGATCAGGGCGCCGCCCTGTTCCAGATGCGGAATGGCGGCCAAGCAACCGTGGACCGTGCCGAAATAATTGGTGCGGAAGAGTTGCTCGTGTTCGTCGGCGGGCGTCTCGCGCAGCGTAGCGT
>JAEWJQ010000120.1 GCA_023386515.1 Pseudomonadota bacterium
TAGCGCCAATAGGTCAGATTGTGCCGGCTCTCCGCTCCCGGCCTTGCATGGTTCGACGTTTCATAGGCGGGCAGCCCGGCGGCGGCGGTCATCGCCCGCGTCGTCTCGAACAAGTCGGCGGCGGCGTCGCCATCCGGCAGCGTCAGCCGCCCCTTCGCCTCCTCGGTGGCGAAGCGCGTGCCGGGCTCGACCGTCAGCTGGTAGAGCGACAGATGCTCGGTGCCGAACGATAGCGCCCGCGCGAGTTCCGCCTCCCAGCCCGCCAGCGACTGGCCGGGGCGGGCGTAGATCAGGTCGAAGCTGACGCGCCCGAAATGGCGCTGCGCGGTGTCGAGGGCGCCGAGCCCTTCCGCCACATCGTGCGCCCGGCCAAGGAACCGCAGGACATCGTCGTCCAGCGCCTGCAGTCCCAGCGACACCCGATTGACGCCCGCGGCGGCGAGATCCGCAAAGCGCGCCGCCTCGACGGAGGATGGATTCGCCTCCAGCGTAATCTCGATATCGTCGGTCGGCGCCCAGTGTCGCTGCGCCGCGTCGAGGATCGCCGCCACCGTCGCCGGCGGCATCAGCGAAGGCGTGCCACCGCCGAAGAAGACCGAGCCGAGCCGCCGCCCCGGCAGCAACCCGGCCTCATGGGCCAGGTCGGCGAGCAGCGCGTCGCGCCAGGCCTGCTGGTCGACCGACTCGCGGACATGGCTGTTGAAATCGCAATACGGGCATTTCGAGACGCAGAACGGCCAGTGGACGTAGAGCGCGAGCGGCGTCTTGTCGGGGGTCATGGTGGCGCCGATATGGCGGCGATGATCGCGAAACGCCAGCTTGCCGCCGCCCTGCTGCTGCTCGCCTCCTGTACCCAGGCGGGACCGGAGCGGGTGGTCGAGCGGCGCACCAGCGATGCGCCCGCGGCGCGCGGGGCGGCACTGTTGCGCAGCGCGATGCTCGACGGCCACAATGTCGCGCGCGCCGCCGTGGGCGTGCCGGCGGTCACGTGGAGCGACGCATTGGCGGCGTCGGCACGCAGCTATGCGCAGGACCTCGCCCGCACCGGCCGCTTCGAACACGCCGAGCAGCCGCAGGGCCCGAGCCGACAGGGCGAGAATTTGTGGACCGGCACGCGCGACGCCTATGCCTATCAGGAGATGATCGGCCATTGGCTCGACGAGCGCCGCGACTTCGTCAACCTCGCGATCCCGGCGGCGAGCCGTACCGGCCGCTTCGGCGACGTCGCGCATTATGCGCAGATCGTCTGGCGCGGCTCGACAGAGGTCGGCTGCGCGCTGGCGAGCAACCGCACCGACGACTATCTGGTCTGCCGCTACGCCCCCGCCGGCAACGTGCTCGGCGAGCGGGCGTATTGAGCGCCGCCGCCGCCCGTCACGGGTCCGGGATCACCGCGGTCGTATAGGGCGCATAGACGCGCCAGCCGATGCTTTCGTAAAGCGCCCGACCCATCGGCGTCGCGGTCAGCACCTCCCGTGAGCCCGGATCGCGGCGGGTGTCGCGCAGCGCCGCCATCAAGGCCCGGCCCAGCCCTCGGCGGCGGTGCGCTTCTTCGGTGACAATGCGGTCGTAGACGAAGTCGCCTGCCGTCTCCGCCGCATAACCATGGGACGCCAGGCTGCCGTCCGGCGCCGTGATGACCACGCGCGCGACGCGCCCGTCGACCTGCACCGCTTGCGCGTAACCGGCGGGGAGGGGCGGGGGCGCCGGCGCGACGGTGTCGGCGACCATCATGCAATTGGCCGGCAGCACCGACCAGCGAACGGGTAGAAGCGCGCGGAACGTTTCGGCATCGGCACACAGCTTGACGAAGATGCGCGGCCTATCGATGCTCGCGACGAGATCGCGCAGCCGGCCATCCGCGACCGCGAAGACGTATCGCCTCCGCTCCTCCTCGCCGTCGGTGTCGACGCGCCAGCCGCCGTGATCCGCGACCGGCGCAGGCAGGCCGCGCGCCAGCGACCGTCCGGCCAGCCATCCTTGGACCAGATCGGGATCGATGGTCCCCACCGATCCCGCCGACGCGATCAGAACACCGCCGCGGTCAGCTGGCGGAACGCATCCGCCCGGTGGCTGATGTCGTTCTTCACCGCCGGATCGATCTCCGCGAAGGTCTGATCGTGGCCGAGCGGCTGGAAGATCGGGTCGTAGCCATGGCCCTTGTCGCCGCGTGGCGGCCAGACGATGCAGCCGTCGACGCGGCCCTCGAACCATTCGACGTGCCCGTCCGGCCAGGCGAGCGCGAGGGCGCAGATGAAATGCGCCTCGCGCGCCGTGTCCGGCTCCTCGGTCAGGCGATCCTCGACCAGCCGCATCGCCATGGCGAAGTCCTTTTCCGGTCCGGCCCAGCGTGCCGAGAACAGGCCGGGGTCGCCGCCCAGCGCCTCGACGCAAAGGCCGCTGTCGTCGGACAGGGCGGGCAGGCCGGACAAATCGGCGGCGCTCAGGGCCTTCAGCTCGGCATTTGCGACGAAGGTCGTTCCCGTCTCTTCCGGCTCGGGCAGGTCGAGCTCCGCCGCCGACAGCAGCTCCACGCCATAGGGCGCGAGCAGCTCGCGGAATTCGGCGACCTTGCCCTCGTTATGGCTGGCGATGACCAGCTTGCCCGGCTGCAGCTTGCGGATCGCCTGCGGTTCGTTACCCTCGCCGCTCATGCGCGCACCGCGCGATCCTGCGCGGCGAAAATCTCCGTGCAGCCCATGCGCGCTAGGCGCAGCAGGCGGAGCAGGGCCTCCTCGTCGTATGTCGCATGTTCGGCGGTCGCCTGCGCCTCGGCGATATGGCCGTTCTCGAGCAGGACGAAATTGGCGTCGGCGTCGGCGGCCGAATCCTCGATATAATCGAGATCGAGGACGGGCGTGCCCTGATGGATGCCGCAGCTGACCGCCGCGACCTTCTGCTTGATCGGGTCGACGGTCAGCTTGCCCTCGGCGAGCAGCTTGTCGACGGCCAGGCGCATCGCGACCCAGGCGCCGGAGATCGACGCCGTCCGCGTGCCGCCGTCGGCCTGGATCACGTCGCAATCGAGCGTGATCTGCCGTTCGCCGAGCAGCTTCATGTCCATCACCGATCGCAGGGACCGGCCGATCAGCCGCTGGATCTCCTGCGTGCGGCCCGACTGTTTGCCCTTGGCCGCCTCGCGGCTGCCGCGAGTGTGGGTCGCGCGGGGCAGCATGCCATATTCCGCCGTCACCCAGCCTTCGCCCTTGCCGCGCAGGAAGGGGGGCACGCGCTCCTCGATGCTGGCGGTGACCAGCACGCGCGTGTCGCCGAAGCCGATCAGCACCGATCCCTCCGCATGGCGGGTGAAGTTCGGAGTGATCGTGATCTCACGCATCTGGTCGGGGGCGCGGCCGCTGGGGCGCATTCAACTCTCCTCAAGGTAGGCGGGGGCAAGAACTTAGCCGTTGCCCTAACCCGGTGCGCCGCGGCGCGCCAGTCGCGAGGAGACGGAGATGCGCGTGATGGTGGCACTGGCGGCGGCGCTGTCGGCCGGGACGTTGGTCGCGGTGGCGGAGGCGAAGCCGCAGCCGGAGACGATTCGCTACGAGACCGGACCCTGCTTCGGCTTCTGCCCCGCCTATCGCGTCACCGTCAGCTCGACCGGGCAGGGTTTGTTCGAGGGCGGCCGGTTCACCGCGGAGAAGGGGCGCAAGGCCTTCCGGGTGAGTCCGGCGGAATTCGCCGCCTTCCGCGCGAAGCTGGCGGCCGATCGACCGGCCGGCGTGCGCTTGCTCAACGGCAAGCCGGCCTGCCGTTCGATCGCGACCGACCAGATCACCGTCGACGTGCGCTGGACGGGCGGCACGCGGCCGCCCTCGCACCTGTCGGCCTATTTCGGCTGCGCCATGGACGGCAACAGGGCGCTGTTCGAGCGGTTGAAGGCGGCGCCGGCCGCGCTGCCGATTGCCGCCTTTATCGGGGACGGCCGCCGTCCTAGATAAGCGGGCATGGCACCGCCCGTCACCGAATTGACCGATCGTGCGCGCGAGATCTTCCGGGCCGTCGTCGATGGCTATGTCGAGAACGGCATGCCGGTGGGGTCGAAGACGATCGCCGCCGCCTCCGGGCTCAAGCTGTCGCCCGCCTCGATCCGCAGCGTGATGCAGGAACTGGAGGAACTTGGGCTGCTCGCCTCGCCGCACACCAGTGCCGGTCGCGTGCCGACTGATCGTGGCCTGCGCCTGTTCGTCGACGGCATGATGCAGGCGCTCGAGCCGAGTGCGGAGGAACGCGCCGCGATCGAGCGTCGCGCGGGACGCGGTGGACCGGTCGAGGAGGCGCTGGCGGCGACCACCGCGGCGCTGTCCGGCCTGTCGGCCTGCGCGGGCCTGGTCATGGTGCCGAAGCGGGAACTGGCGCTGCGCTCGATCGGCTTCGTTGCTTTGTCGCCGACGCAGGGCATGGCGGTGATCGTCAGCGAGGACGGATCGGTCGAGAATCGGGTGATCCGCCTGCCGGAGGGCATGACGCCGTCGGCGCTGGTCGAGGCGGGCAATTACATGACCGCGACGCTGGGCGGGCTGACCCTGGCTGAGGCGCGTGCACGGATCGAGCGCGAGATGGCGGAGGAGCGCGCGCTGGTCGATGGCGCGGCGCGGGCGCTGGTCGACCAGGGCCTGGCCGTCTGGAGCGAGGACGGTGCCCGTCGGCCGGTGTTGATCGTGCGCGGGCAGGGGCGGCTGATCGATGCGGCGGCAGTCGCCGACCTCGAGCGCGTCCGCGACCTGCTCGACGATCTCGACGGCAAGCAGGAGATCGCCAATCTGCTCGACAGCGCGCGGGCCGGCGCCGCGACCCGCATCTTCATCGGGGCGGAAAACAAATTGTTCGCGCTGTCGGGCTCGTCGGTGATCGCGCGGCCGTTCCGCGGACCCGGCGGCCGGGTGGTCGGCGTGGTCGGGGTGATCGGCCCCACGCGGTTGAACTATGCGCGCGTCGTGCCCATGGTGGATTTCACGGCGGCAACGCTCGCCCGGCTGATGGGCTGAAGAAACAGGGATTAGAATGACCGAAGAGACGACCACGCCTGCCGGCGCCGACGATCTGCGCCAGGAAACTGCGGACAACGCGCCGGAAGTGGCCGAACACGACAGCGCGGCCAAGCGCATCGCCGAGCTGGAGGATCAGCTCGCCGCGGCCAAGCAGGAGACGCTCTACGCGCAAGCGGACATCCAGAACGTCCGCCGCCGCGCCGAAAAGGACGCAGCGGACGCGCGCAACTATGCCGCGACGAATTTCGCCCGCGACATCTTGTCGGTGGCGGACAATCTGGCGCGCGCCCTGGCGGCGATCCCGGCCGACCTGCGCGGCGACGACAAGATGAAGGGGCTGGTCACCGGCCTGGAGGCGACGGGTCGCGAGCTGGAGAGCGTCTTCACCCGCCACGGCATCACCAAGGTCGAGGCGATGGGCATGACGCTCGACCCCAACAAGCATCAGGCGATGATGGAAATGCCGAGCGACGCCGAACCCGGCACGATCGTGCAGGAGATGCAGGCCGGCTATATGATCAAGGACCGCCTGCTCCGCCCGGCGCTGGTCGCGGTGGCGAAGAAGCCGGAGTAAGCGCCATGCCGATACCGGACCTGGGCCCGCGCCGTACGGCAGAGGAACGGCTCCGGATCGCGCGCGACAAGGCCTTCGCCCGCACTCTCGTCGACCGTATGCGCCGCCGTCCGCCACGCGGCGAGGCGGGCGGCGATCCCTGCCCGGTCACCCCCGACCGCCCGCTCGACCTGTCGGGCGGTGCGGCGGCGGCGCTGGCATTCGACGACTGACTTTGACTAGACCTGCGCCGCCCGCAAGGCGGCGTTGATCCGCGCCTGCCAGCCCGGCCCTGTTGCGCGGAACTTGGCGAGGACGTCGCGATCGAGACGCAGCGTCACCTGCTGCTTGGTCGGCGCCGCCTGCGCGCCTCGCGTGCGCAATCGCTCGCGCCGTTCGATCAACGCCTGTTCTAGTGCCGCCTCGGTAACGTCGAAATCCTCGGGATCATTGGGATCGGCGGGGATGGCGATGGTATCCGCGAGCTTCTGCATCGTTGCTTTTCCTTACCGAGATGAAACGGGTCGCGGCTCCACGCTCGACGAACACCGCCGTCCATAGG
>JAEWJQ010000104.1 GCA_023386515.1 Pseudomonadota bacterium
CTGCCGTCCAGCACCGATCCGATCGCATAGCTGCCGCTGACGGTGCAGTCGCTGATCGTGACGTTCTCCGTCCAGCGCGGGTAGCCGAGTGCGAACGACGACTTGGGACAGATCGCATCGTCCCACGGCGAATTGATCGTACAGCGCGTGACATGGACGTTACGACAGCAATCGATATCCAGCCCGTCGCGGTTCGTGTCGATCAGCAGATTGTCGATCGCCAGATTGTCGCACCCGGTGGCGAGCAGCGCGAACCAGCCGCCCTCCAGGATGCGGAAATCGCGCAAGGTGACGTTGCGGCACAGCTTCAGCGCGATCGCCTTGTCGCCGACGCCAGGGCGGCCGGAGATCGGCCGGCCGGCGTCATAATCGTGCCCGCGGCCGAGGCCACGCCCCCAGATCAGGCCGGTGCCCTCGATCGTGATGTCCTCCAGCCCCTCGCCCCAGATCAGCGCGTTGCGCCAATGGCTGTGGCCATGGTCCTGGAACGCCGCATAGCTGGCCGGCAGGTCGGGCGACTGGTCGTAACCGCCGCGCGCCATCCCCTCGATGGGCGTGTCCGCCGCGATCAGCCGCGCGCCGGCGTCGAGGTGCAGCGTGATGTGGCTCTTCAGCCGGATGCTGTACGACAGATAATGGCCGGCGGGCAGCCAGACGACTCCGCCGCCGCGTGCCGCGGCATGGTCGATCGCGCGGTTGATCGCCGGGCTGTCGATCGTCCGCCCGTCGCCGCGCGCGCCGAATGCCCGCACGTCGAGCACCGCCCTGCCTTGCGCCAGCGCTGCGGTCAGGGGCAGCGCCAATCCTGCCCCCGTGATCGCGGCCGCGCCACCCAGCACGCCGCGCCGGTCGATCAGCCAACCCGTCATACACCCTCCGGCACCAAAGAACGGCGGCGTCCCCGGATGATGGGAACGCCGCCAGGGGAGGAACCCGTCGCTATCAGAAGGTCGCGCGCGCCGTCACGGTGAAGGTCCGGCCGTCATAGTCGGCGCGGCGGATCAGGCGCGGGTCGTTCTCATATTCGACCCGGATCGCGTTGGTCAGATTGTAGGCGTCGAACGACAGCGAGACCGTGTCGGTGACGTTGTACGAGGCCGACATGTCGAGCTGGCCGCGTGCACGCACCTGCCGCGCTGCGCCGGTGAAAGTGCCGGCGGAGGCGAGATCGTACTTGCTGCGCACGTTGTAGACCAAACGGACGCCATAGTCGGTCGTCTCGTAATAGCCGATCACGTTGGCATTGTGCTTGGACACGCCGGGCAACGTCGCCGCCGCGCCGGTCGCGGTCGTGCCGCTGATGTCGGTGTAGGCGTAGTTGAAGCCGCCGCCCAGGTGACGCAGCGCGCCGGGCAGGAAGTCGAGCGACTGCTGCAGATTGAATTCGAGGCCGCGCACCGTGATCGGGCTGTCCTGGTTCAGGAAGCCGCTGGCGGAAACCAGATACGGCGTCGGCACCGCGCCACCGGTGTAGATAAGGCTGCTTTCGCAGCGGTCGCCGTTGACCCGCAACGTGCCGAGGCCGAGCGCGCTGGCATCCGCCGGGCACAGCTTGGTCGGGTCGGTGACCTGGCCGATCAGTCCGGTGATCCGCTTCTGAAACGCGGCGAGCGAGATGATGCCGTTGGGACGGTTATACCATTCCACGGACACGTCGAACGACGTGGCATCATAGGGCTTGAGATCGGGATTGCCGAGCGTCACCGAATAGACGCCGTTGACCGGGTTGCCGACGATCGTCGCCGGGGTGAACTGGCGAGGCTGCGGCCGCACATAGGTGCGATTGGCCGCACCGCGCAGCACCAGCTTGTCGGTCAGGTCGGCGACGAGGATGAACGACGGCAGCAGCTTGCCGTATTTCTGGCGGTAGGTGTTGGTGCGGAAGTCGGCGGGCGATCCGATCGTGCCGGTCAGCGAGATGCGGTCGAGCGCGTCGATCGCGTTGTTGGCATATTCGTAGCGCAGGCCGCCGTTGCCGCGTACGCGGACGCCGCCGACCTCGAACTCGTATTTGAGCTGCGCATAGCCCGACGCGACCTCGGTCTGATTGGTGAAGTTGTACAGCGCGTAATTGTTGTCGTTGTAGCGGATGTTGTAGCCCGAGGGGGACAGCGCGCCGCCCGGATAGACGGTGACCGGCGTCAGCTTGCCGATCGCATAATCGTACCGCGTCACCTGCCAGTTGGTCGTGTAGGTGCCGAGCTTGCCGCCGAAGAAATCATCCGCGGTCGGCGACGTCGTCAGGAAGGTGTTGTCGATGTTCTGCACCTGGAGCCCGTAGGCGGAGGTGCGATAGCCGCGCGACACGAAGCGGTTGTGCTCGAAGCGGAAGCCGGCCTGGATGCCGGTCAGGACGCCGCCGTGAAAGGTGCGCTCGGCATCCCATTGATAGGCGAGTAGTTCGTTGCCGCCATAGCTCTGTGTGCCGGTGAACTGCAGCCGGTTGGTCCGTCCGACCGAGGTTGGGGTGTTGTAGAATTGCGTCGGATCGGTGACGCCGCCCCAATACCAGGTCGGCACGTTGGTGTTGACCAGCGGCGTCGGTGCCAGCGCATAATAGAGATCGGCGACATTGCCGGCGCCGGTGCGGATCGTACCGGTCGCGCCGTTGCCGGTCGCGGTCTGGACCCGGTCGAAGTCGATCGAGGTCTCCTCCGAATTGTTGTCCGCCTTGGACGCCGTGAGCACCGTCGACAGGCGCCAGTCGTCGTCGCTCCAGTCGGCCTTGCCGTTGATGCCCCAGGCGCGCTGCTTGATGCCAAGCCGCCGCGTCGACATGCGCGAGTCCGGGTTGGCGAAGTCGAAGTCGGTGACGACGTAGCGCCCGTCGTCGAGCTGGATCGGCGACGAACGCGGCGTCAAAAAGCTGGCATCGTTGTTGCTGATGATCGACAGATATTGCATCGTCTTGGGCAGACGACGATCGGTGTAGAAGCCGGTCAGGCTGACCTTGGTATTGTCGTCCGGCTTCCATTCCGCGCCCGCCGCCCCCGTGTACAAATCGCCGGGATTGATGCGCGAATATTGGCGCAGCTGGCTGTTGTAGAGCACGCCGTTGGTGGTAATACTGCCCGTGCACGACGGGCAGGCGGCGGACTTCGCATAATAGTTACCCAGTACCGATGCGTTGGACTGCGCCTGCGCCGCGGAGAAGCTGGAATAGCTGTTATATTGCAGCGTATCGCGGCGGAAATTCTCCTTCTTGTAGGTCAGCACGGCGAAGACACCGAAGCTGTCGGAGAAATGGTGGTTGTAGCCGACCGTCGCGGCGGGTGCGAAGCGCTTGCCGAGCTGGTTGTATTCCAGTGCCGCCTTGACGAAGCCACCTTCCTTGCGGGCCAAAGCGGTGGCGATCTGCAGGTCGACGTTGCCCGACAGACCGCCGGACTGGGCATTGGCGAGCGGCGACTTGTCGATGACGATCGCGCTGAAGATGTCGGCATTGAACGCGCCGAGCGGCGTCGCTTCGGCCAGGATCGGCTCGGCGAAGGCGACGCCGTTCAGCGTCAGGCGCGCATATTCGCCGGGCAGGCCGCGCAGGTTGATCGTCGCGTTGCGTCCTTCCGCCTCACGGTTGATCTGCACGCCGGGGACGCGTTGCAGCGCTTCGCCGACGTTCAGGTCGGGGAAGCGGCCGAGACCATCGGACGAGATGCCGTCGGTGATCGCGATCTCGTTGCGCTTCGATCGGATCGCGTCCGAGTAGCTTTGCCGGAAACCGGTGACGACGATGTCGCTCTGCGGCTGCGGGATCGGATCGGGCTGCGAATTGGGATCGGCGGCGGTGCTCTGGTCGGGGTTCGCCGGGGTGGCGACGGTCGGCGTCGCGGGATTGTTGACTTCCGTCGCGGGCGGTGTCGCGCTTTGCTGGGCGAGGACCGGCGTCGCGGACAAGGCGCTCCCGGCCAGCAATAGGGCGGCGAGCGAGCGGCTTCCTGCGGTGACGGCGAATTTCATACAACCCCCTCTCGTGTTCGGGCGGCCGCCCGCCGCGCCGATCGGCGCGCATTCTTGACCCCAGGCCGGCTTCTAAAAATTGGCCGATCCTTTTGGTTAGGCCAATTAGGCTCAACTGGTCTGTTGTGTCAATCGACGTTCTGTGAGAGTCATTGGTGCATGAAGCCGCGCACCGAAAAGCTGTACCAGCGTGTCGTCAACGCCATCGCCGACTCGATCGCCGACGGTCGCTACACGATCGGCACGCGGCTACCGGGCGAGCGGGAGCTGGCGGAGGAATTTGGCGTCAGCCGGCCGACGATCCGCGAAGCGATGATCGCGCTGGAGATCCGCGGCCTGGTCGAGGCGCGGCATGGCTCCGGCCTTTACGTCACCTCGACCCCGGCGAGTTCCACGGCGCCTACCGAGCTCGACATCGGCGCCTTCGAACTGATCGAGGCACGCATCCTGTTCGAGGGTGAGGCCTGCGCCGTCGCCGCGACGGTGATCGACGACGAGGCGCTGACCGATCTCGACCGGCTGCTCGCCGAAATGGCCGCCAATCCCGAAGCCAGCCCCGAAGCGCTCGACGCCGATCGACGCTTCCACCTGCGCATCGCCGAAGCGACCGGCAATACGGTGATCTCCACGGTGGTCGAGATGCTGTGGAACCTGCGCGAACGCGCGCCGCTCAGCGCGCATATGTTCGCCGAGGCGCGGCGCGAGGGCGTCCACCCCCGGGTCGACGAGCACCGGCTGATCGTCGACGCCTTGCGCGCCCGAGACTCCGCCGCGGCACGCCGTGCCATGCGCGACCATCTGCGCCGCGTCGTCCAGGACCTGCTGTCCGCCACCGAGGTGGAGGCGCTACGCCGCACGCAGTCCGAGATCGCCGAGCAGCGCGGCACGCTGGAACGCCGCCTCCACGCCTGATCTCCCGGTCCGGTCACCCTGGGCGCAGCGGTTTCCGCTCGATGCAGGTCAGACGTGATGGAGCGTGGCGCAGCTCGGAAAGACCCGCCGCTCCGTCAGCGTGGCGGAGCGTCGTTTGCCGTAGGCTGGCGATCGATGTCGGGAAGCGCGGCGCATCGAGCGTTGGGACGCGGCATCGAGGCCCCTGCCCGGCCCCGCCCTTCAGCCGATGCATCTGGTTCGAGTGCCATCCCTGCGGTGCCGATCACCGTCACCCGCGCGTTAAAGCCCGAACCAGGAGCGATGACACTTGGGCATCGTCGGTAAACCGCCGGCATATTGAGGATGCCGCCGGTGCGCACGATCGTATTGGCGCGGCCGTCCGCCGGCACGCAGATCGCGAGCAGCCGCTCGGCGACCTTCTCGGCATATTTGCTCGCGCCTTCATAATGATCCTGCAACAGCTCGTGCATCGGGCAGAACAGCGTGCAGGACACGTTCCGATGGGCCTGCCTCGTCTACAACTGCAGCTGCTGAAGCTCGGTCAGCGATCCGGTCCGCCGGCACGTCGGGCGGGCGCGCGACATTGCCGTCGATCAGCTGCCCGCGGCAGCGGGCGCTCCGGGATCACCGTGGCCGGGTGTCGGCCATTCGAAATTGACGGATAGTGCCTTTCTCATGAAGGCCAGAGCCGCCTTGTCACAGCTACGGCGGACCAGTCTTATCCTCTGCCTTCCCTACTTACCACTCGGTACATTGGTTTGACGCACCCGCTAAAACGGCTCCGAACCTCTTCCTCCAAGCTGATTGGTAGCAAAAGGCCGGCCATTCCGAGAAATGGCCGGCCAGGAATTGCGCGAGGGAAAACAGGCGCAAGCTTGTCAAAGTAAGATGGCGTCAGAAGGCCCAGTCGAACCCGAATCGGAAGTACCGCGGAACCTGATAGGCGTTCGGCGTGCGATACGCCGGGTTGGGCGTGAAATACGTGCTGCCATCGCTGTCGTTTTCATGTTCCGGGTTGCGATTGGTCACCGCCTGGGAATCAAAGACGTTGAACACGTCCGCCCGCAGCGTCAGCCCCTTACCCAAGCCAAGCGATTGCGGCAGCGTATAGCGGACCGACAGGTCGACCTGCGCGAGCCAGTCCGTCTTCCAGCCTGTACCGCGTGGCGACGGAGCAGACGTGGTGTAGTTGCCATCGGCGTTCAACGGACCGGTGCCACAATAGAAGGACAACGAACCGTAGCCGGTCGCATACGGATCGGACGGATTGTAGCCTTCGCACGAGCCGTGCATGGGCGATTGGACAAGGAGGTTCGTGCCGACCAGGAAGTTGTTGGTGACATGATAGCCACCGAACAGTTTCGCCACGACCGCGCGATCATTGGGAAGCAGGCCATAGGTATATTGCGCCAAGCCCGGATAATCGTACGCAATGCCCGATCCGGCATCAGCCTGCACCCCTTTGCCGACGTCCGATGCCACCGTGCCTTCGTAATTGCCCTTTGACCGCGAGATGGTCACCGAACCCGCGAGATTCCAGACGCCATCGTCGGCCCGGCTGAAGTCGAAGACGACCGCTTCATAGGTACGCTTCGGCTTCGGGAACGTCAGGCCAGTGAGGGTCACGCGCTTCGTGGGATCGGTCCAGTCCACCAGCGTGATCGACGACGAACCGGGATTCCAGATGTAATAGGTGTTGCCGAGCAAATAGCGGTTGCACTGGGTGGCCGTGCCGGTCTGCGCCGCGGTGCCGCAGCCAAGCGCTGCGCTGATCTGCGGACCGAAGTCGGTGTCCTCCGAGACGCGCGCCAGCGCGCGGTAAGTTCCGGTCAGGCCGAACGACAGCAGATGGCTCGCCCGGAAACGCACGCCGAGGACGGCTTCATCCTCGTAGGTGGCTTTCGCATTCGGGGCGATCTTCGCATAAGCGGGATCCTGCAGACCCGACCCATAGACGGCGCACGTGTTGGTGCCATTGACGGGGCTGCCGGGAGCGGCGGAAATGTCCGTCGGACAGGCCGTGCCGAAGCCGCTGACATCGGTGCGTGCACCGCCCAGGTTAATCAACGGCAGACCCGTCTTCGGATCGGTCGGGAAGGTCGCCGCCGTGATGCCGGTCGGGTAGTTGAAATATTCCTGGAAGTACAGATCACGGCCACGGAAGCCCAAGTTCATCGCCGGCGGGATGAAATACCGCCCGTAACTGCCCTTGAAGCTGAAGTTGCTGTCGCCGTTCGGAACATAACTGAAGCCGGCACGAGCTGCTATGTTGCCCTTGAAGTCGAGATACTTCTGACCGGACAGATTGACCTGATTGAACTCGTCGTCGCGCACGCCGAGATTGATCGTCAGGCCGGTCGCAGCATCCCAGCTGTCCTGCAGGTAGAAGGCGCGATCGCGCGCCGACACCTGACCGCCGAGCCGTTCGTAGGTCACGACCACACCGCGGTCGCGATAGCTGTAGGACAGGGGCACGGTACCGTTGATCTTGTCGATCTTGGTCATGCTCAGATCTTCATTGTCCATGCCGAAGCGGACATGGTGCCGCCCGATCAGGGAGAAACGAAGATCGCCGTCGATACGGTAGAACTTGCGCTGGGTATCGTCGATCGCGCTGGTCTGGAACTTCTGGCTGGAGATGACGGAGCTGACGCCATTAACGGTCGCGGTGCGACGATCCTCGACATAGTAGGACGTCGCATCCGCGGGTCCAGAGTCGTTCGAGTCCTTGTTGATGCCGTACGCGCCCGAGATGGTGAAGAAGTCGGTGATGTTGCCGGTGTAGCGCCCGACCCAGTTGAAGCCACCGGTCCGCTGGATCGACGTTCCCGACAACGCACCGATCGTTCCGCCGGTGAAATTTGTATTCGACGTGAACGCGTAGCGCGAGATCGACGTGTTGTTCGTCGTATCGAAGAAGGTGAATTCAAGATGCTGCGTCGGCGTGATGAACGCGTCGGCCTTGCCGCCGTAGAAGGGCGTGGTGCTCTTGTCGCGTTCATAATAGCCGGCAGTATTATACGCGCGCTCCGTGATCTGCGAGCGCGGCTGGACCAAGCCATAAAAGAACACGTGATCCTTGATCAGCGCGCCGCCGGCTTCGATGGTCAGCGAATCGTCATAGTCCTTGCCGAAGCGACCGACGTTGTCCGGCTTCGAGGGAAGGCCGGTGTTGCTGTAGGGCGACTGGATCGCCGGCTGGAAATTGCCGTGGATCGCCATGAACGGCGTGTTGCTGCCCGACTTCGTCGTCGCGTTGATCACGCCGCCGGTGGCGCGACCGAATTCCGCGGGATAGCCGCCGGTCTGCACGTCGATCGTGTTGTAGAAGTCGAACGGCACGCGGGTCGATCCGACGTAGGTGTCGGGGTTCGTGATGTTCAGACCGTTGATGTAATACGCGTTCTCCGCAACGGACGAGCCGCCCAGCGAAGGCACATTGCCGAAGCCCGAGGCGCCGAGCACGGCACCGGGGGCGAGAAGCGCGACGGCAGTCACGGAACGACCGATCGGCGTCCGGGCGAGCAGGTCCGGCACGTTGACGTTGAGGCCGGTCGTCGTCTTGGTGAAGTCCTGCCGGACGCGCTGGCCCGTGACGACGATGTCGCTGGATGCGGACGTGCTGACCACGGTGAAGGTCAGGCGGCTTTCCTGCGCGGCGGCAATCGTGATCGTTCCGGTCGTATCGCGATAGCCGTCCGCCTTGACGATCACATCATACTGGCCCGGCGGCAAGCCGACGGCGCTGAAGCTGCCATTGCTGCCGGAGGTGAGGGTGCGCGTCTGGTTCTGCGCCGTCGAGCGCAGCGTCACGACGGCGCCGGCGACCGGCTTGTTGTCGCTGTTTACCACGCTGCCCGTCACCGCGCCCGAGGTGTAATCCTGAGCAGCGGCAGGTGCGCATGGTACGACGAGAGCCGTTCCTACAGCCGCGCACGATAGCAAACCGAGCGCAGTGCTGCGCGAGAGCAGCCGGCGGAATTCTTTCTGGTAGATCATGGACCCCTCACATTTGACGGGCCACGGCTTGGCCGCATCCCCGCATAAGATTCGTTCTTCGCACGACAACCCGGCGATAGAACCTAATGCAAAGAGGATGGATTTCCGACGGCTTGTAAAGAGGTATATTGTGTGAGCTTACTTAGGTTTGATCGCTGTGACAAAACTATCGCAGTTTCACTACTATTATTACACATGCCTGATGAAATTATGACAGCCGCTTCATCTCTGTGTGCTTCATGAAATTGAAATGAATTTTCGGATGTTCCCGACCCATAACCCATGGGTGCAAGGAAGCATCGTGTAAGGCGCTGTCAGTCTGACGCGAATTGCCTTCCGCAGGATGCACATCGGTGTTTGATGCTCGTGGCCTAGCTCGCAACGACCTGCCACTCTGCCAGCGTGGCGGGACGCCGTTTGCGCCCGGTCCGTCGATCGATGAAGGGACCATCGAAGCCGAAGTGGCTGGCAATGTTGGAGTGCACGAAGGCGGACTTCTATAGGCTCGTCATCTGTCGGAACCGCGACCTAGCCCGCTTTCGTCGTCAGCACGGCAGGTGCCTGTTCCATCTCGTCGGGATGCCAGCCTCAATGGCGAAGGCCCCTTATGCGGCTGATCTGCTGACGGCGGATGTCACCAGCAAACAACGGACCGAACCTGTTTCGCCAAAAACCGCACCGTCTCGTGGCAGATGTCGATCCCACATTTGAAGAAAAAGGTTGTCGACGTTTCCTAACGACAGAGGGGACAGGACGTACACTAGCACCACCCAGCGGGATCACCGCCGGTGACGAGTTGAAGAAGCGCAACGGAGAGGCTGGCTTGCGGGTCGGGGCATCGAAGCCCCCTACTCCACCCCGCTTACCACCCGGCGCATGAGGTCTGACGGACCCAATAACAGAGTGCTGGGAACATCATGAGAAGTGACAGTCAGCGCGGCAATCGAGCGCCATAACATCGGCGACTTCGAAGCTCGTGCAGTATCGGCTTGGCCTAAATAGCGTGATCTCGATAAGGAGTTAGCTCCGGGCGTAGACGCAATTCGCAGGAAATTCGATGTTCGATGAACCAATCCGCTCGCTGCTTATCGTCGGGGGTGGAACCGCGGGTTGGATGACCGCAGCCGCGCTCATCCATGCCATGCCCCGCGGCTGCAGGATCACGCTCATCGAGTCCGACGACATCGGCACGGTCGGGGTTGGCGAGGCGACTATTCCGCCGATCCGATTGTTCAATGAAACGCTAGGCATAGCCGAGAGCGACTTCCTCAGGTCGACGAAGGGTAGCTTCAAGCTTGGGATCGAATTTGTCGGCTGGGGCCGCACAAGCCATCGCTACTTCCACCCCTTCGGAACATTCGGCAAACCGTTCGATCTGATCAACGTGCATCAGCACTGGCTGGCGGCACGCGCCGCGGGTAGCGCCGTGCCGCTTGACGATCTGGCCATGGCCTGGGGTGCCGCGCGACACGGGCGCTTTGCCGCCCCCGTCGCCGATCCGCGCAGCGTTGCCTCCACCTTCGACTATGCCTATCATTTCGATGCCGGACTTTATGCACGCTACCTACGGGCCTATGCGGAGGCCCGGGGCGTGGTGCGGGTCGAAGGACAGGTGGTCCAGGTCGACCGTGATGCGCTGGGCGGCGACGTCACGGCGGTGCAGCTCGCCGACGGGCGACGGCTAGCGGCCGAGTTCTTCGTGGACTGTTCGGGGTTTCGTGGCCTTCTGATCGAAGGCGCGCTGGCGACCGGATACGAGTCATGGACGCATTGGCTGCCCTGCGATCGCGCCGTGGCAATGCCTTGTGAGACGGGGGGCGACGGATTGACGCCCTTTACCCGCTCGACCGCCCGGGCGGCGGGATGGCAGTGGCGTATCCCGCTGCAGCACCGCACCGGTAATGGCTATGTCTACAGCAGCGCCCATATGTCCGATGACGAAGCGACGGCGACGCTTGCCGCCAATCTGGACGGGCCTGCGCTCGGCGATGCGCGCCTGTTGCGCTTCACCACAGGGCGGAGGCGGCGTTTCTGGAACCGGAACGTCGTCGCGATCGGCTTGGCGGGCGGATTTATGGAACCGCTCGAATCCACGTCGATCCATCTGATCCAGTCGGGCATCGCCAAGCTGCTCGCCTATCTGCCGACGCGGACACCCGACCCCCTCGCGATAGAAGAATATAATCGCGTCGCCATCACCGAATTCGAACGCATCCGCGACTTCCTCATCCTGCATTACAAGCTCAATGCCGGCCGGGACGAGCCGCTGTGGCGAGACTGCACCGCCATGCCGATTCCCGATTCGCTCGCGACCAAGATCGAACATTTCCGCAGTCGCGGCCGGCTGGTGCAGCGCGAGAATGACCTGTTCGGCGCGGCAAGTTGGCTGGCGGTCCACGTCGGTCAAGGCAATCTGCCGTTAGCGACCGACCCGTTGCTCGCCTATGCTGCCGATCCCGGCGCCAGTCGCGTCTTCGTCGATCGCCTGGCTCAGGCCATAGCGGCGATGGCGCAATCTATGCCCGGCCATGCCGCCTGGCTCGCCCGTATCGGCGCAACAGTCGAGGGTTAAGCCCGGTCCATTTGGATGAGCCTCGAACAGGCCGATGCAATCCTTTGCAAAAATGATTGCAATCGATTGTTTTGCAGCTTAACGGGGATCAAACGCCTCCTCGAACTAGGGAGGGCGATCAGGAGA
>JAEWJQ010000128.1 GCA_023386515.1 Pseudomonadota bacterium
ACGACGTCTATCACCTCGTCAAGAACACGCCCAAGGTGACGGGTTTCCTGGGATCGCAGGGAAAGCCGCAGGCGATCAGCGAGGCGGAAGCCGCGCGGATGCTCAACTCCAAGGAGGAAGCCGCCGCCGCGCCGAAGACCAAGGTCAAGGTCGACTATGAGATCGGCGATGCGGTCAAGGTGCTGGAAGGCCCCTTCGCCAGCTTCAACGGCGTCGTCGAGGAACTCGATTTCGACAAGTCGAAGGTCAAGGTCAGCGTCTCGATCTTCGGCCGCGCGACTCCGGTCGAACTGGACTTCGAGCAGGTCGAACGTTCCAAGTAAGCGCATCCTTCGCGGACACGAAAAAAGGCCGGCGGGGCGACCCGACCGGCCTTTTTCGTATCCGCTGCCCTACTCCGCTGTCCTACAAGCTCTCGGCACCGTAGAAGGATCGGGGCATCGCGACCGTGCGATGCCCTGCTCTTTCTCATCGTGCCATCACATCACCGCGGCAGAAACGGCAATGACGCGTTCAGGCGTCAATTCTGTCAAGACTCGCGATACTGTCCTTGATCCGCAGCGGGATCGCCCCCCAAACGGAGGGGCGCATCCTCCTCACCGCGCGCCCGCTGGCAGGTTGGTCTCCAGATAGCGGGTCAGCAGATTGTACAGATGCACGCTGGTGCCCGGCTTCTCGTAGATGCCGTGCGTGCGATCCGGATAGGCCATCATCGAGAATGGCTTGCCCGCGGCGATCAGGGCATCGGCCATCTGCTCCATGTTCTGATAGTGGACGTTGTCGTCGCCGGTGCCGTGGACCATCAGCAGATTGCCCTTCAGCCCCGACGCATAGGTGATCGGCGATCCCTTGCGGAAGCCGTCCACATTGTCCTGCGGCAGGCCCATGTAGCGTTCCTGATAGATGGAATCGTACAGCTTCTGGTCGGCGACGCCCGCCACCGCGATGCCGGTGGAATAGAGGTCGGGAAAGCGGAACATCGAATGGAGCGTGGTCGAGCCGCCGCCGCTCCAGCCCCAGATGCCGACCCGCGCCGGATCGATATACGGACGCGTCGCCAGCATCTTGCGCACGCCGGCCGCGATATCCTCCGGGCCCGTGACGCCGATCCGCCGGTAGATCGTCTTGCGCCATTCGCGCCCGCGCGGGCTTGCGACGCCGCGGGGATCGATGCTGGCGACCAGATAGCCGTGTTCGGCCAGCATCCGATGCCAGAGCGCGCCACGCCCGCCCCAGCGATCCGCCACCGTCTGGCCGGCGGGTTCGCCATAGACCTGGAACAGGATCGGATAGCGTTTGCCGGGATCGAAATTGGCGGGCTTGATCAGCCAGGCGTCGAGCTGCGTCCCGCCGCCGATGTCGACGCGGAAGAATTCGGTCGGCGGCAACGGTCCCTGGCTGACGACGTCCTGGAACGCCTGGTTGCGCGCCAGCACCCGCAGCGACTTGCCGGTGGTCATGTCGAGCAGATCGGTGACGGGCGCGCGGTCGAAGCTGGAATAGGTATGACGTGCCCAATGCGCGCCGGGTGCCAGATCATAGCCGTGCGTCCCCGCCAGCCCCTGTGGCGTAACCCGCTCGACGCGCGGCGTGCCGGTCAGCGTCGCGCGATACAGATAGCGCTGCGTCGGATTGTCGGGCGAGGCGATGAAATAGGCATAGCCACCCTTCTCGTCGACCTGAAGCAGGTCGATGACGTCGAAGTTGCCCGGCGTGCGCAGGTCCGATTTCTTGCCGTCGCGCGAGACGAGGTAGAGATGGCGCCAGCCGTCACGCTCGCTCATCCAGGTGAAGCCGCGGTCGTTGGCCAGCCACTGAACCTGATCGTTCGCCTCGACCCAGGCCTTGTCGCGCTCGACGAACAGGGGCGCCACGGCGCCGGTGGCGGGATCGCCGCTCAGCACCTGATAGGTGTTCTGCAACCGGTTGGCATATTGGATCAGCACGCGGCCCGACTTGCCCGCCCAGCCCATTTGCGGGACGTAATTCTGGCGCGGATCGCCCTGCAACCTGAACCAGCGCGTCTCGCCGCTGCCGACGTCGACGGTGCCGACCTGCACCGCCGAATTGGTCGTCCCCGCCTTGGGATATTGCAGCGGGATCACCTTGGAATATTGGCCGTCGGTGTTCTTGATCATGTAGAAGGTGCCGACCCCCGACGTATCGAACCGCCAGAAGGCGATGCGTCGGGAATCCGGGCTCCAGCTCCACGCCTTGCGCAGGCCGAATTCCTCCTCGTACACCCAGTCGCCGAGGCCGTTGACGATCAGGTCGCTGCCGTCGCGGGTGAGCTGCTGCGGCGCGCCGCCGGCGACCGGCTCGACGTAGAGGTTGTTGGCACGGACATAGGCGATGCGGGTGCCGTCCGGCGAGAATTCCGCATACATCGTCGTCGACGGTGCGACGCCGCTGCCGCCCACCCGGCGCAGTGCCTTGCTGTCGAGATCGAGCAGCCAATAGTCGCCGAGCGCGCGGGTCCGCCGGAACGGCTGGCCGTTGGTGAAGATCAGCACCTTGCGGCGGTCGGGCGAGAAGGCATAGCCCTCGACCCCGATCGGCTTGCCGCCCTTCGGCGCCAGCAGATCAGCCGGCACCAGCACGGTGCGGGCGCCGCCGGCGATCTCGTAGCGGACGATGTCATTCCCGCCGCTGGCACCCTTGGCGGGCTCGATCGCGATATAGCCACGGC
>JAEWJQ010000170.1 GCA_023386515.1 Pseudomonadota bacterium
CCTGACCACGTCCCGCGAGCCGGTCGAACAGCGCTTCGCGACGGCGCGGGTCGAGATGCGCGGCGACCTCGTCCAGCAACAGCACCGGCCGCCGCCCGACCCGCGCCGAGACGAGCTCGGCATGGGCGAGGACGATGCCGAGCAGCAGCGCCTTCTGCTCGCCGGTCGAGGCGAGCGCCGCCGGCTGGGACTTGCCGAGATGCGTGACCAGCAGGTCGCTGCGATGCGGCCCGACCAGCGTCCGTCCCGCCGCGGCATCACGATGGCGGCCGCTGCGCAGCTCGGCGAGCAATTCGTCGGCGTCACCCTGCCAGCCGTCGAGCGCCAAACCGGCCCGCGCGAATACGCCCTCCGGCTGGGCGGCGAGTGCCGCCCCGAGCAGCTCGACCGTGTTGCGCCGCGCAACATCGACCGCCGCGCCATGCTCCGCCATCTGTGCCTCCAGCGCGGCGAGCCACGACGGGTCGGGCGGCCCATCGTCGGCGAGCAGCCGGTTGCGCGCACGCATCGCCGCCTCGTAGCGCGTCGTCGCCTGCGCATGACCGGCGAACAGCGCCAGCGTCAGCCGATCGAGGAACCGCCGCCGCTCGCCCGCCGGTTCGACGAACAGCCGGTCCATCGCCGGGGTTAGCCACAGCACGGTGAGCCATTCGGCGAGCGTGTTGGCGGTCGCGCTCGCGCCCTGGACGCGGACCTGCCGCCGTTCGGGCGCGCTCGCCAGCGTGCCGGTGGCGAGTTCGACGTCCTCCGCGCCGAGCCTGGCGGCGATACCGAAGCCGCCCGGCCCGTTCTGCCGCGCCATGTCGGACAGTGCAGCGCGACGCAGGCCGCGGCCGGGTGCGAGCAGCGACACCGCCTCCAGCACATTGGTCTTGCCGGCGCCATTCTCGCCGGTCAGCACGACGAAGCCCGGTCCGAGCGCCAGCACCAGCTCCGCATGGTTGCGGAAATCGGTCAGGGCGAGGCGGGACAGCATCGCCGGCCCGCCTAGCAGCATTTCAGGCGGTTAGGCGAGCGCGCCCGCTGCCCGCGCCTTCATCGCGCTGGCGTAGGAGGACAGCGCATCGCCGAGTTCCGCCTGGGCACGGCGATAGGCAACGGGTTCGCCGATCCGCAGCCGTGCCCGCGCCGCGTCGAGCGGCTCGTCCATCAGCGCCTCGTAATCCTCGCCGAGCAGCCAGACCGCGCGCTTGCCGTTGCGATAGCCCTCCCGCACCGCCCTGGCGAACAGCAGCCCCTTCGACACCGAGATCGACTTGAGCGCCGCGCCGGCGGCGATGAACGCCCAGCCGAGGCCGCGGGTCTGCGCATAGGAGAAAGCGACGAGGCAGGCCTCACCCATCGTCTCGTCGGCCTTGTAGCCGGTCAGCACGTGCCAGATGTCGTGGACGTCGCGGGTGCGGCGGCCCATCCAGGCATAGGGATGTTCGGCGTCGACCTCGCTGGGTGCGGCGCGGCTGACCTCGACGAGGCCGTCGGCGGAATAGCCGGTCGATTCTAGGAAGTCGCGATAGGCCGCGCCGACCGTGCCGGGCTTGAACCCCGCCACCCAGTCGCGATCGGAGAAGCGCTGCGCCAGTTCGACCTGCGCCGTCGCCATCCGCCCGCCCGCGCGCGGCGCGAGCAGCCGTCCGTAGGCCTGCGCCGTGTCGCCGACGTTGAGGGCGCGCATGATGCGGAACACTTGCGGCGTGTCATCGCCATTGGCGAGCAGCGCGCGCAATGCGGCGAAGGCGGTGCGCCAGTCGCGGCGGCCGGTGGTACCGGGAAAGGGAGGAAGCTTGGCCATCGTCATCGGCTCCATACTTACAATGATGTCAGTATAGCGCGCCGCGGGTGGCCGGGCAAGATGGTGCGGCGGAGTGTTACGGCTGCGACGTCAGGTCACCAGCCGGCGCAGCGTCTCTACGTGATCCGCCTCTGCCGCCGGCTTGTCGGTGCGGATCCGCGCGATCCGCGGAAAGCGCATCGCGACACCGGACTTGTGCCGGCTGGAGGCATGGATCGAGTCGAAGGCGATCTCCAGCACCAGCGACTTCTCGACCTCGCGCACCGGGCCGAAGCGGTTCAGCGTGTTGCCGCGCACGAACCGGTCGAGCATCTTCAGCTCCTCGTCGGTGATCCCCGAATAGGCCTTGCCGACCGGCAGCAGCTCGCCGTCCTCGGTCCAGCAGCCGAAGGTATAGTCACTGTAATAGGACGAGCGGCGACCGTTGCCGCGCTGCGCGTACATCATCACGCAATCGGCGGTCAGCGGATCACGCTTCCATTTGTACCACAGGCCGGCGCGGCGGCCGCCGACATAGGGGGAATCGCGCCGCTTCAGCATGACGCCCTCGATGGCGGCATCACGGGCACCGGCGCGGATCGCCTCCAGTTCGGTGAAGCTCTCCGCGGCGATCACCTGGCTGATGTCGAACCGCTCCGGATCGAGCCGGGGGACGAAGGCCTCCAGCCGCGCCCGCCGCTCCGTCCACGGCAGATTGCGTAGATCCTCGTCGCCGTCGAACAAGATGTCGTAGAGGCGGACGAAGGCGGGATAGTCGGCGAGCATCTTGGCCGACACCTGCTTGCGGCCGAGCCGCTGCTGCAGCGCGTTGAAGCTTGCCGCGCCGCCGCCGTCCTCCAGCGTGCCGCCCTGCACCTCGCCCTTGACCAGCAATTCGCCGTCAACCGCACCGGAGGTGGCAAAGGCCGCCGCGACATCGGGAAAGCTGCCGGTGACGTCGTCGCCGGTGCGGCTGTAGAGCCGCGTCTGGCCGGCGGTGTGGACGATCTGGACGCGGATGCCGTCCCATTTCCATTCGGCGGCATAATCGGCGAGGTCGACCTGCGCATCCTCCAGCCCATGGGCGAGCATGAAGGGGCGGAACACCGGCACGTCCGCCGCCGTGGGCTGCGGACCATGCCCCTCCGCCCAGGCGAACAGCGACGCATAAGGCGGCGACAGGCCGTGCCACACCTCCTCGACGACATCGACGTCGAGGCCGAAGGCTTGCGCCAATGCCGTCTTGGCCAGCCGCGCCGACACGCCGATGCGCAACGATCCGGTTGCCATCTTGAGCAGGGCGAAGCGTTCCTCGGCGTCGAGCCGGTCGAGCATTCCCGCCAGCGCGGCGGGCGCGTCCGAGCGTGACAGGTGGAGCAGCCGGTCGACGACCGCGCTGACCGACAACGGCTCGCCGGCCGGGGCGGGCACCGGCGGCGGCCACAGTAGCGCCACCGTCTCCGCGGTATCGCCGACATAGTCGCGACTCATCCGGAACAGCACCGGATCGATTCGCGCCTCGATCAGCGCGCGCACCACGGCCGGTTTGATGCCGGGGATGTCGAGGTCGCCGGTCAGCGCCGCCATCGCCCAGCCCCGATCCGGATCGGGGGTCGCCAGCAGATAGTCGACGATCAGCTTCAGCTTGGCGTTGCGGCCGCGGGTATAGATCAGCGAGTCGAGAAGCGCGGCGAAGGCGTGCATGACGTTGCAACGTCTGGCGGGGCCGAACCGCTCCCGCTACCGCAGCCGGCGATGACCCGCGCCGTCCGCACGATCCTGATCCTGCTCGCCGCCGGGGTGCTGGCGGGTGTCGCGCTGCTGATCGTCGGGCTGCGCGAGATCGTCGCCGACCCGATCGTCCGCACCACCTATGTCGCCCTGCCCGGCTGGCCGGCGCGGACGCCGCCGCTGACGATCGCGCTGGTCAGCGACATCCATATCGGCAATCGTGCGATGGATGCGGCGCGGCTCGACCGCATCGTCGGCGCGATCGATGCGCATCGGCCGGACCTGGTGCTTCTCGCCGGCGATTTCGTGATCGGACACGATGCAGCTCGCCGTCGACTGCGCCGGGTTCACCCCGGCCGAGTCCGACCAGCTCCG
>JAEWJQ010000192.1 GCA_023386515.1 Pseudomonadota bacterium
CGTCCGAACGGCACCACCGTCGTGACCACGCGCACCTGGCGCACCGGCCAGCGGTTCGACCGCCGCTACGCGCCGAACTATCGCCGGATCAACGAATATCGCACCTATCGCCTGCGCGCGCCGCAGCGTGGATTCTACTGGGCGCGGTCGGGCCGCGACGCGATCCTGGTCCGTCCGAACGGCACGATCGTCGAGGTGCGGCCGGGCCTCTTCCGGTAAGCGCCTGTTGCGCTGAGACGTGAAGCTTGCCTTTCCGGCCGGCCCAAGCTAAGGGCGGCCGGATGGAACGGGGCGGTGGGCGTTGCCTGCCGCCCCGATTGCATGGACGACAGCCGGAGGGGCATCGCATGGGGCGGTGCCAGCGATCGGCCAACGAAGGACAAGGCATGGCTCTGTACGAGCACACGTTCCTTGCGCGCCAGGATCTGGCACAGGCGCAGGTGGACGCGCTGGCGGAAAACGCCACCAAGATCATCGAAGACAATGGCGGCAAGGTCGTCAAGACCGAAACCTGGGGCCTGCGCAGCCTCGCCTATCGGATCGCGAAGAACCGCAAGGCGCATTATGTCATGCTCGAGATCGACGCACCGGGTTCGGTCGTCGCCGAGCTGGAGCGCCAGACGCAGATCAACGAGGACGTGATCCGCTACATGACCGTCAAGGTTGACGAGCATGAGCAGGGCCCGACCGTGATGATGCGCAAGCAGGAGCGCGACCGTGAGCGTCGCAGCGACCGTGAGGGTGGCCGTGACGGCGCACCGCGTGGTGACCGTGCGGACCGTGGCCCCCGTCGTGACCGTGAAGAGGAGGCCGCATAATGGCTCGCCCGTTTTTCCGCCGCCGCAAGTCGTGCCCGTTCAGCGCCAAGGATGCGCCGCGGATCGATTATAAGGACGTCCGCCTGCTGCAGGGCTTCGTGTCCGAGCGCGGCAAGATCGTCCCGTCGCGCATCACCTCGGTGAGCGCCAAGAAGCAGCGCGAGCTCGCCCAGGCGATCAAGCGCGCCCGTCACCTGGGCCTGCTGCCCTACGTCGTGAAGTAAGGAGCGAGCCCCATGGACGTTATTCTGCTGGAGCGCGTCGAGAAGCTCGGCGCCATCGGCGACGTGGTCAAGGTGAAGGACGGCTTCGCCCGCAACTACCTGCTGCCCAACAAGAAGGCGCTGCGCGCCAACGAAGCCAACCGCAAGGTGTTCGAGGCGAACCGCGCCCGCATCGAGGCCGACAATGCGTCGCGCCGTTCGGACGCGGAAAAGGAAGCCGGCTCGTTCAAGGACGCGCAGGTCACCCTGATCCGTCAGGCGTCGAACACTGGCCAGCTTTACGGCTCGGTCGCGGTGCGCGATCTGGTCGAGGCGCTGGAGGCGGCCGGTCACAAGGTGACCAAGAGCCAGGTCGTGCTCGACAAGCCGATCAAGGCGATCGGCGTGTACGACGTGCGCGTCGCGCTGCACCCGGAGGTGGCGGTGACCGTCAAGGTCAACGTCGCCCGCTCGCCGGAAGAGGCCGAGATGCAGGCGCAGGGCGTCGACGTCATGGCGCAGATGTTCGAGCGCGACGAGGCCGGCTTCACCGAGGATTACGATCCCAACGCCGAGCCGGGCGCGACCGCCGAGGTTCAGCCGGAGGAGCAGGCGCAGGGCTGATCGCCCACGCGCCGGCATCCGCCGCACGCAAAAGGGCCGTCCGATCCGTCATGGATCGGGCGGCCCCTTTGTTTCTATCGCACTTTGCTCGGACGGTCCGATAATCGCGGGTATACCGCGGCGGCCGACAGCCAATCCGCTTACGGGCAGGACACGCAGGCGCTGACCACCGCGGCCAGCGGAATGAGAGCGAGAACGAGCGGCACGATCTGTTTCATGACATATTTCCGTTTCGAATACGCACTGAATGCGCTCCCCGCGAAAAGGTTTCCGCTTTGTGAATAGATGGCAATTATGCCGCTCGTCGCAAGTGGAAAACGGTTCGTCTCTCCGAATGCTGCTCCAATGCCGCTTCCCGCGCAGCGCCAAGCGCAGGACTGATGCCCGACGTTGCGCCGCTACATGCTTGATGCGGCAGCGAGATCAGTCCAGGCACCGCGATCGTTTCATACCGCAAGCCCGCGGGGATCACTGCGGCGCCTTGGCAGGCTCGCTCCACCCCAGCCCGAGCGCTTTCTGGACGGCGATATAGCTGTTGGTCAGCTGCGCCTTGCCCTGCGCGACGCCGATCGCCGCGGACAGCCGCTGCCGTTCGACATCGAGCTGGTCGATCACCGTGCTGGTGCCCGCCTGCACGCGCTGGTCGTTCAGCCGGGCGGCCCGGGTTGCGGTGCCCTCCGCCTCGACCAGCTGCCCCAGCTGCTGGCGGACATTGCCGAAGCGCGACAGCGACGTCTCGGCATCCTGCAGCGCCTCCAGCACGGTCTGGCGGTATTGGGCCTTGGCGACGTCGCGTTGCGCCTCGGAGTGGCGGACATTCGCCCGGGCACGGCCGAAGTCGAGGATCGACCAGCTCAGCATCGGCGTCAGCAAGGCGGTGAAATTGCCCGGGTCGACGACATCGCCGATGCTGGTGCCGCCGAGCCCGAACAGACCCATGAACTTGAGCGACGGGAACAGCTTGGCGGTGTTGACGCCGATCTGCGCATTGCTCGCAGCCAATGCGCGCTCGGCGGCGCGAACGTCGGGCC
>JAEWJQ010000237.1 GCA_023386515.1 Pseudomonadota bacterium
GGCCTGGCGATGATGCTGCCGGTTGCCGCCGATGCGCTGCCGGTGAAGGGGCGCGCCGTGACGATCGCCACGCCCGACGGCCAATGCGACGCCTATTTCACCGCGCCGGCGAGCGGCCGTCACCCGGGCGTGGTGATGTGGCCGGACATCATGGGCCTGCGTCCCGCCTTCAGGCAGATGGCGGATCGGCTGGCGCAGAGCGGCTACGCCGTGCTCGTCGTCAACCAATTCTACCGTTCGACCAAGGCGCCGTTCCTGAAGGAGGGCGAATCGTTCGACCAGCCGCAGGTGCGCGACCGGATCATGCCGTGGCGCGACAAGCTGACGCCGGCGGCGGTAACGGCCGACGCGCATGCCTTCGTCGCGTTCATCGATCGCCAGCCCGGCGTCGATACCAAGCGGCCGCTCGGCACGGCGGGCTATTGCATGGGCGGCCCCTTCGTCCTGCGCACCGCCGCGGCGGAACCGGCGCGGGTCCATGCCGGCGCCTCCTTCCACGGCGCCCAGCTGGTCACCGATACGCCGGACAGCCCGCACCGCCTCGCGCCGCAACTGCGCGGCAGCTATCTGATCGCCATCGCGGAGAATGACGACGCGCGCAGCCCCGGCGACAAGGACGCGCTGCGCGCCGCCTTCGCCGCGGCCAAGCGACCGGCGGAGATCGAGGTCTACAAGGGCGCGATGCACGGCTGGTGCGTGATCGACAGCCGCGTCTACAACCAGGCGCAGGCGGAACGCGCCTGGGGTCGGATGCTCGACCTGTTCAAGCGGACGCTCTGACCCAAGCTTTTGCATTCCTTCGGGATTGACGCGCCGCCTCGAGGCTGTTCCACATTCGTTCGCAAACGAATCGCTGGGAGACGAACGATGGCGGTGCTGACTTTCTACACCAATCCGCAGTCGCGCGGGCGGATCGCCCGCTGGATGTTGGAAGAGGTCGGCGCGCCCTATGACACGGTAGTGCTCGACTATGCGTCGAGCATGAAGGCCGACGATTATCGCGCGATCAACCCGATGATGAAGGTGCCGGCCATCCGCCACGGCGACAAGGTGGTGACCGAGGGGGCGGCGATCTGCGCGTATTTGGCGGCGGCCTTTCCGGAGGCCGATCTGGCGCCGCGGCCGGACGAGCTCGCCGATTATTACCGCTGGTTGTTCTTCGCGGCGGGCCCGCTCGAGGCGGCGGTGACCAACCGTTCGATGAACTTCGAGCCGAACAGCGACCAGCAACGAATGGCGGGCTATGGCTATTTCGATCTCGCCGCGACCGTGTTCGACGCGGCGGTGGCGCGCCATCCCTATATCGCCGGCGACCGGTTCACCGCGGCGGACGTCTTCGTCGGGTCTGCGGCGATGTGGTACACGCAATTCGGCCTGCTGCCGAAGACCGAGGCGATGACCGGCTATATCGCCCGCCTGGCCGAGCGGCCGGCCTATCGGCGCGCGGCGGAGATCGACGACGGGTTGATCGCCGCGGCCCAGGCGGCGGCGCCGGCGACCGACTGAGCGCCCGTCAGAATCGCTGCGCGACGCCGAGCAGCAATTGCCAGCGCGGGGTGGCGGGATTGAGTCCGGCATAAGCCGCTACGTCGATCTGGGCGTTCTTGCCGAGCTGATAGGCGGCGGTCGCGTCGAACGAGGCCTTGGTCTCGTGGCCGGAGGGATCGTCGTCACGCCGCACGTAAGTCTCGCCGGCCAGCTGTAGCGACTGGGTGGCTTTCCAGCGTAGATTGGCGACCATCGCATAAGCGAGATGGCGGCCGGCACCGTCCTCGTCCGGCGCAACATCGACTTCGGGATCGACGGTGATCGACCAGGCCTTGGACAGGAAGACCTGCGCCGGCACGATCACCCCGGCGCCCCAGGTGCCGGCGCCGATCGGCGTCCGCCCGACCGGCAGCGTCACGAACGGTTGCAGGCTGATCGCCGCGCCGCGCGATGGGCCGCCATCGCGCAGGCTCTGGCGCACGCCCAAGGTCAGATCGCCGCTGCCCGTCTGCCGGTCAATCGCGCCGGAATGGCGGTCGCGCGTCCGGTCGATGCCGTAGCTGGTGAAGCCGGCGCGCAACTCGGTGCTGCGCGTCAGGCCGTATCGGACGAGCAGGTCGCCGACGAGCGTCTCGTCCTCGATAGTGTCACTGTCGCGGCTGTGCGACCAGTCGATCAGGCTCGCCTCGGCCTGCACCTTGCCCGCATCGAGCGTACAGGTCGGATTGCTCTTGCCGGGCCGGTCGGCGCAAAAATCCTTTTCCGCCTGCGCCTGGCTTGCCCAGATTGCGAGCGGTGCGATCAACCAGCGCCCCTTCATCATGCCATCTCCCTTTCGCCAGCGTAACGAGCGGGGGAGGGTCCGGTTGCCGGCGCGCTAAGCGTTGGACTTGCCGAGCGTCCGCATGCGCGGCGGAAGCGCGGCGAGGATCGCCCGGCGCTCCTCCGGCGGTTTGGCGCTCCAGTTCGAAATTTCTGCGATCGTCCGGCCGCATCCGCGGCACCAGCCGGTCGCGGCGTCCAGCGTGCAGATGCTGGCGCAGGGCGAGGCGAGACTGATCGGCTCGGCCGGGACCAGTTCGATCATCGGCGCCCCGGCCTCAGTCCTCGACCGGCGCGCTGACCGCGAGCGATACCGACAGGAAGTCGGGGATCGGCCCATTCCAGCCGCCGTTCCAATCCGCCTCGTTGCCGTCGTCGTAGGAATTACGGCGCGGGCGACGATCGTTGCTGCGCGGGCGCTCGTCCCGCCGCGCTTCGACGGGGCGGGGTGTCGCTTCGGCAGCGCGGCCACCACGCCGCGGACCGCGCTCGCTCCGGTCGCCACCACGCTCACCACCACGCGGCGCCCGGGCGCGGGCCGCCTCGCCGTCGGCATCGTCAGCGGTGTCGAGCGCCAGCCGGTCGATCTTCTGCCCGGTCAGCTTCTCGATATTCTCGATATTCTCCGCATCCTCGGCGGTGATCAGCGTGTAGGCGGTGCCGGTCGCGCCACCGCGGCCGGTGCGGCCGATGCGGTGGACGTAATCGTCGGGATGCCAGGGCGCGTCGAAGTTGAAGACGTGGCTGACGCCCTTGATGTCGAGGCCGCGCGCCGCGACGTCGGAGGCGACGAGGATGTTGATCTCGCCCTTCTTGAACAGGTCGAGCTCGGCGAGCCGCTGCGGCTGCTCCATGTCGCCATGGATCTCGCCCGAGCGGAAGCCGTGCTTCTTCAGGCTCTTGTTCAGCTCGCGCACCGTCGTCTTGCGGTTGCAGAAGATGATCGCGTTGGTGACATCGTCACGGCGCAGCAGCTGGCGCAGCGCGTCGCGCTTCTTGAACGACGATCCCGGCACCGGCACCAGGAACTGTTTGATGTTGGTGTTGGTCGTCGCCGGCCGCGCGACCTCGATCGTCTTGGGAATGTCGAGGAACTTGTCCGCCAGCTTCTTGATCGGCGGCGGCATCGTCGCGGAGAAGAGCAAAGTCTGGCGCTGCTTCGGCAGCTTGGTGCAGATCTCCTCGATATCGGGGATGAACCCCATGTCGAGCATCCGGTCCGCCTCGTCGATGACCAGCATCGAACATCCGGTCAGCAGGATGTTGCCGCGGCCGAACAGGTCCATCAGCCGACCCGGAGTCGCGATCAGCACGTCGACGCCCTTTTCCAGCGCCTTGATCTGATCGCCCATCGACACGCCGCCGATCAGCAGGGCCATGGAGAGCTTGTGGCCGGCACCGTATTTCTCGAAATTCTCGGCGACCTGCGCGGCGAGTTCGCGCGTCGGCTCGAGGATCAGCGAGCGCGGCATGCGGGCGCGGCTGCGGCCGTGGGCGAGGATGTCGATCATCGGCAGCACGAAGGCGGCGGTCTTGCCCGTGCCCGTCTGGGCGATGCCGATCAGGTCGCGCATCATCAGCACGGACGGGATGGCGCTCGCCTGGATCGGGGTCGGCTCCGAATAGCCGGCCTCGTTGACCGCCTTCAGGAGTTCGTCGGAAAGGCCGAGATCGGCAAAGCTCATGCAAATGTCCGGATAAGGGCGCGCCAGACAAGAGGGTGGCCGCCGCGCTGCAACGTCGCCCCCGCGCGCTTGCGGATTTGAAGGCGAAAGTCAAGGAAACCCGGCGGGCGGCCGTCGACGAGGCCTCGCGTCACCCGCGAGTCTTGACACAATTGACGCCTCAAACGCATCGCACCGATCCTCGCCATGCAACTTCGTTGCGCATATGTAGCGATGCGGGCTCGTGCTCTTCGTCATGAGAATTCGCGGTCGATTCGATGGGCGATCACGGTGATGACAGAGCCGGCTCATGTAGGACAGCGCGGCGAATAAAGCGCGCGTCGGCAATGCGATGGTGC
Source organism: Pseudomonadota bacterium (assembly GCA_023386515.1). Next base: position 4,334 of record JAEWJQ010000237.1, read on the forward strand.
TCCGTCGTGCTGGAAGGTTCGAGGCGTGCGCTGATGGCAAGTTGCGGACATTGACCGGCAAAGCGTAGCATTGCTCAAGATGAAATCCACCCGTCGTAATCAGACCCTCCTTGGCCCTGTGATCGCCGGAACGGATCCTACTTGCCCTCTTTGGTGGATTTGTCCTTTTCGCGTGGTTTGTAGGCGACGTTTAGCGTCGGCATTGCCCAAACTTGGACGCTCAGGCGGGCAATCTGTCTCACTGAAGCGGTCGTTGGGTCGGCCCGACCATTCCGGTTTTCCCGTCTGCGATCGCCAATCTCGGGAAAGAGCAATCGGGAACAGAATTTGGGACAGCCGACTCTCCGGATGGCCCCGCCCTGACCAGCAGGGCTGCCTTCCCGCGACGGCTTCGTTTTCGCGAAAGTCTTACTGCGCCCCGGCAGCCCCGCATTGCCGCCACGATCCCCAATCATGCAGGGCTTGAGCCTTCATTTCTGATGGCGGGCGGCTGACGGGGCGGCGGTGAAATTTGTGAAGCAGATCGGGATCGTCGTAGGCGTCCTGCTGGTGTTTGGTTTTCTGTATCAGCAATGGGCCGAACATCGTGATGCAGCGCGTTTCCCGCCCCCCGGCGCATTGGTTTCGGTAGGCGACCATCGCCTGCATCTATGGTGCGCAGGTCGAGGAAGTCCGACCGTCCTTCTTCTCTCGGGTGACGGCACCCCATCCGTGACGATGTATGCCGCACAGAGCAGGATCGCGAAATTTACGAAGGTATGTAGCTATGACCGAGCGGGTCTTGGTTGGAGCGATCCCCCCGCCAAGCCGATGGGGCTTGCCGATCAGGTCCGCGATCTGAAGGAGGTCGTACAAAGAGCGCATCTTGCGATCCCGCTTGTCCTCGTGCCGGAATCCGGGGGCAACGTGATCGCCCTGTCATTCTTCGATCAGTTTCCATCCAGCGTGGCGGGTATGGTCATGGTGGACGGCTCCGAACCTGACCTGTGGTTTCGCGGCAGCCCGGATGAGTTCTCCTCGATGCGGATGATGGACCCCATCTGGCAGGCGGGATGGCGCATTGGCGCTGTCCGGCTGTCGCTTCCCTTTGCCGTGCCGGAGTGGGTGGACGCTCTTCCATCGAACCTTCGCGGGCAATTCGATGCCGTCTGGTCGAAGCCCATGCCAAGCTACGCTCGGGATACGATAGATCGTTGGGAGGAAACCCCGGTAGCCGCGCGCCCGAAGGTCGTGGCGGGCGCGCTAGGATCACGCCCCCTGATCGTCATCCGGCATGGCCGGCCCGGTGGCATGGGTGTTCCCGAGAAGTACGAACCCGAATGGCCCACCGCTCAAGCCAAGCTGGCGACCCTTTCGTGGAACACCGAAACGGTCGTCGCGGGGGACAACCATCACCCTATCGCCGAGGAAAATCCCGGATTGGTGAGCGATCAGGTGGAGAGGCTTGTCACCAGGGTTCGGTTGCAACACGGCTTTCCCAAATGATCGGCTGCAACGGGTTTCGGGAAGGAGTCAATTTCCCACTCGACCACCGAATGTCGGGAAGACGGGCTCGTCGCGGCGTATGCGTTGACAAGCAATAAGGCGTTCTGCACGATCGATAGACGGACACCGCTCCTGACCCGGCACGCGCACCGCCGCCCCTGCCCGAAGAGTAAGAAAAGATGGCGTCCCTATCCACATCCGACATTGCGTTCGGTCGAGCCGCGCCTGGCATCTGCGTGCGGGATATTCACGCTGCGCACGACTTCTACTCACGCATCCTGGGTTTCAGGAAGGTGTTCGAGAACGGTGATCCAGTCGGCTTCATGGTGTTGAAGAAGGATCAGGCCGAAATCCACTTGAACCGGAAGCCAGACCATCATGCCTCGACCGTAAACGTGATACACATGTTCGTGAGCGATGCGGAAGCGCTCTATTCAGTTTGCGAAGCCGAAGGCGTACGGATCATCAAGAGGCTGATGGATAAGGAATACGGCCAGCGGGCCTTTGTATTTGCCGACCCTGACGGCAACCGGATCGATATTGGCGAGCGTATCCCCTGACACCGCCAGCCCTGCCTATCCCGAAATCGATCGTTTTAGGGAAAAGGTGGTGCCACCGTATGTCGGCTATCGTCCTCTGCCTTCCCGAAAGCCGTCGTTCCGCTCACCCCCACGGCCGGACGCCCCGTCACGCCTCCCGCGCTGCACTCACCGCACGGCCACCAATTTGCGGAACGCCTTGATCTCGCAGGTCAGTCCGGATCGCATGCTGAGCACGTCACGACCGGCGCAGACCTGGCCGTCCGCCGCCGGCTTCAGGTAGAAGCGCGCGTAGAAATCCATCGGCCGGCAATCGTCGCCGAGCTTAGCCCGGATGCGCCGGTTGCCGGTGAGCGCCAGGTCAAGCATGCCGGCCCCGCTGACCAGCGCACCGCCGAGATCGGCGATGGCGATGCATTTCGGCCCCTTCTTTTCCTTCCAGCGGATCGGCGTCACCGTGACGGCACGGGGCGGGGGGGCAGACCGGCCGACCCGGATCACGACGCGCTCGTGGATCGTCACCTGCGCCAGCTGGAGGCCGCCGAGATCGTCGCCCACGGCGGCGACGGCCGGAGCGGCGAGCGCCAGCAGTGCAACGGGAATCGCGGGATGGATCATGCGGGATCGGTCATGACGAGGTCGGCGAGTCCTAGTCCCCATCGTTGAACACGGGATGAACTTGGCCTAGCGCCACCGGCATGACTCCCGCGCAGACCGCGATGCTCGACGCGCTCGCCCCCCGGCTGGGCCGTCAGGCGATCGTCACCGACCGCGACCTGATCGCGCCCTGGGAAATCGACTGGCGCCGCCGTTTCCACGGCCATGCCCCCGCAATCGTCGCCCCCGCCGACACGGCGGAGGTCGCCGCGGTCGTCGCCACCGCCGCGGCGCATCGCGTGCCGCTGGTGCCGCAGGGCGGCAACAGCTCGATTGTCGGCGGGGCGACGCCGCCGGCGGACGGATCGGCGCTGATCCTGTCGCTGCGCCGACTGAACACGATCCGCGCCGTCGATGCCGAGGCGGGATTGGCGGTGGCGGAAGCGGGGGTGATCCTCGCCGACCTGCACGATGCCGCACTGGCGGTCGGCCGCCGCTTTCCGCTGACTTTAGGCGCAAAGGGCAATGCGACCGTCGGCGGCCTCGTCTCGACCAATGCCGGCGGCACGCAGGTGCTGCGCTTCGGTTCTATGCGCGGGCTGGTCGCGGGGGTGGAGGCGGTGCTCGCCGACGGATCGATCCACGACGGGCTCGCCGCGCTGAAGAAGGACAATCGCGGCTACGACCTGACCCAATTGCTGATCGGCGGCGAGGGGACGCTGGGCATCGTCACCGCCGCCGCGCTGCGGCTGGTGCCGTTGCCCGCAGGCCGTGCGACCGCCTGGGCGGCGACCCACGACCCGGAAGCGGCGCTGAGGCTGTTGCGCCGCTTCCAGCATGCCAGCGACGCGTTGGAGAGCTTCGAGATCCTGCCGCGCGAATCGCTCGCCGCGGTGCTCGCGCATCTGCCGGCCGCGCGCGCGCCGCTCGCCGGCGACCATCCCTGGCATCTGCTGATCGAGCTGACCGGCGCCGACGCGCCCACCGTGCTGGAGCGCGAGCTGGCGGCGGCGATGGATGACGGGCTGATCGCCGATGCGACGATCGCGGCCAGCGAGGCGCAGGCGCAAGCGTTCTGGCGGATGCGCGAATCGATCTCCGATGCCGAGCGCGCGCTCGGCCCCGCGTCGCAGCACGACATCTCCGTGCCGGTCGCGACGATGCCGCGCTTCATGATCGAGGCGGCGGCGGCGTGCGAGGCGCGCTTCCCCGGCACCCATGCTAGCGGCTTCGGCCATCTGGGCGACGGCAACATCCACTTCCACGTCCGCGCCGCGCCCGGCACCGATCCGGCGCGCTGGTATGCCGAGGACGTGCCGGTGGTGACGCGCTTCGTCGACGATCTGGTCGTCGCGGCGGGCGGGTCGATCGCGGCGGAACACGGCATCGGCCAGATGAAGGTCACCGAGCTCGCCCGCCTGTCGTCGCCGGCGCGGCTGACCGCGCTGCGCGCGGTCAAGGCGGCGATGGACCCGCTCGGCATTCTCAACCCCGGCAAGCTCGTCCCGCTTGCGCCCCCCGCCGCCGCGCAATAGAGCAGCCGCCGGTTTGACCGGCGCGCGGGCCGCGCCGAAACTCACGGATACGGAGAGAGTTCCCATGGCCAGTGCGCCGCTTCCCCTGTTCTACAACGGCCTCGAGCCGCTTTCGAGCGAGATGCATGCGACCTGGCGCGTCAAGCCGGCGGACAGCGCGCCGTTCCTGATCGGCCAGCATGCGATCCCGATCACCACCGACGAATTCCCGCTGGTGCAGCGCTTCATGCCGATCGTCTTCTCGAGCGGCGACGATGCCATCCCCCTCGCGCTGATGGGCCTGAACGAGGGCGTCAACGTCTTCGTCGGCGACGACGGCAAGCTGACCGAGAGCAATTTCTACGTTCCGGCCTATGTCCGCCGCTATCCCTACATGCTCGCCCGGCTGCGTCCGGACAGCGAGGAGCTGTCGCTGTGTTTCGACCCGACGTCAGAGACGATCGGCGACTTCGCAGAGGGCGAGGCGCTGTTCGAAGGTGGTCAGCCGACCGAATTCACCAAGAACATCCTCGGCTTCGCCGAACAGTTCGAACAGGCCGGCGCCCGTACCCAGGCGTTCATGAACGAGCTGCGCGAGCAGGAGCTGCTGATGGAGGGCGAGGTCACCATCCAGGTCGACCAGAACCAGCAGCCGTTCGTCTATCGCGGATTCCAGATGATCAACGAGGAAAAGCTCAGCAACCTGCGCGGCGACCAGCTGCGCAAGATGAGCCAGTCGGGCATGCTGCCGCTGCTCTACGCCCACCTGTTCTCGCTGTCGCTGATGCGTGAGGTGTTCGCGCGCCAGATGGACCAGGGCAAGGCACCCCAGCCGCAGCTGGGATAAGCTCCTGGAGTTCGCTGGATAGTCGTCGCCCCGGCCGCTGAGTCGGGGTGACGGCAGGGGCTCCAAGGACCCGCACGGCAACCGGCCGGTCTTGACCGCGAGCCTGGAGGGCGCAACGGTACGGTTCCTAACCCAGAGAAAGAACCGACGATGAGCCGACTGCCGCGCGACGAGCGCTATTCCCGCGTCGCCATCTGGTTCCACTGGACGATCGCGGTGCTGATCGTCGCCAATCTGATCATCGGCATCGGTCACGACGGCATTCCCGCGCTGCGCCGGCTGATGGGCGCGCATATGGCGATCGGCATCACCGTGCTGGCGCTGACCGCCCTGCGCCTCGTCTGGCGGCTGGGCCATCGCCCGCCTGCCTATCCGGCGGCGATGCCGTCCTGGGAAAAGGGCGTCGCCCATGCCAGCCACTGGACGCTGTACCTGCTGATGGTCGCGATGCCGGTGACCGGATGGATGATGGTCTCCGGACCGGAGGCCCGCCGGCCGCTGAGCTGGTTCGGCCTGTTTAACGTGCCGCTCCTGCCGGTGTCCGGCGCCACCTCCGGCCTGGGGCACGAGGCGCACGGCGTGCTCGGCTGGGTGATGGTCGCGCTGCTCGTGCTGCACGTCGCGGCGGCGCTGCGCCACCATTACATCCGTCGCGATTCGATCCTGATCCGGATGGCGCCGGCATTCGATCGGCGCTGATCGTTAAAAAATCGCATCTTTCGGCCGCAGGGGTTGAACCAATCGCGCCGTGACTTATTTGTAACAGCGTACGGTTCTCGTGTCCCCCCTTTCGCGAGGCCGTATGACACACCTTCGGGTGTGTCTCCTCCCTGAACCTTGGCCACCTCGTGCCCAGCACGAGGTGGTTTTTTTATTCCGCCGCCAGCGGCAGCGTGCCGCCCGACGCCTCGTCCTCGACCGCGGCGATCATCCGGCGGAGCAACGCCACCGTCTGCGCGAAACCCGGCCCCAGCCCGTCGAGCGCGGCGTCGAGATAGAGCGCACGATCGAATTCGATCTGGATCGCATGCACGCCGCGCGCGGGATCGGCGTGCCGCGCCAGGATGTGCCCGCCGGCATAGGGGGTGTTGAGCGCGACGCCGGTGCCGGCCCGCATCGCTTCCGCCTCGACCCGCGCGACGAAGCGCGGCGCCGCCGACTTGCCGAACCGGTCGCCGATGACGATCCGCGTCGCGTTGCCCAACGACGGCATCGAATGGATGTCGAGCAGCACCGCGACCCCGAAATGCGATCGCGCCGCCGCCAGCCGCCCGGCCAGCATCGCATGGTAGGGGCGATGGTCGGCGG
>JAEWJQ010000257.1 GCA_023386515.1 Pseudomonadota bacterium
TCTGACACGGATGAGCGGCAGCGTGCACCATCTGTGGAGCGCGGCGGTGATCGCCGAGGCCGGGCGCCCGGTCTGGCGCCATGTCGAGGCGGCCAGGATGCACGTCCGCCCGCTCTCTCCCGCCTTCATCCAAAGCTATCTTGACCAGGAATGGCCGGCGATCGGCGGCTGCGTCGGCTGCTACCGGATCGAGGGGCCGGGCGTGCAGCTGTTCACGCGGATCGAGGGCAGCCAGTTCACCGTGCTCGGCCTGCCGCTGCTGAACGTCCTCGACTATCTGCGCGTGCGCGGGGTGATGCCGGCGTGAGCGGCGAACGCGGTGCGGCGATCGTCCTGGCCATATTGGCGGGACTCGGCCTGCCGGTCGGCGGCCTCGCGCTTTTCATCAGCCCGATGCTGTTCGATGCGCCGGCGGCGGGGGGCTGGCCGGTCAGCCTGCTGTTCACCGGCTGCATCTTGTGGATCCCGTGCTTCCTCGCCGCGCTGATCCTTGCCATCGCCGCCGCGGTCGGCAAGCGGGCGACCGCACGCCGCATGCTGCTGCGCCTGGCCTTGGCCGCTCTGTTGCTGCCGATCGTGCTGATCGGCAGCGGTTACGTCGCCGTCCAGACCGTGTGCGGCGGCCAGTTCGCCTGCAAGGGAGCCGCCGCATGACCGTCTATGCCGAAGTGATCGGCGATCCGATCGCGCAATCCAAATCGCCCATCATCCACGGCTTCTGGCTCGATGCGCTCGGCATCGATGCGGAATACCGCCGCACCCTCGTCTCCGCCGACGACCTGCCCGGCTATTTCGCCGGCCGGCGCAATGACCCGGACTGGCGCGGGTGCAACATCACCATGCCGCACAAGATCGCCGCCCTCGATCACGTCGAGGATCGCGGCGACGTGCGTCATACGATCGGCGCGATCAACACCGTGGTGCGGAGCGAGGACGGCGCGCCGATCGGCACCAACACCGATGCCGGCGGCTTCTACGCGCCGCTCGCCGGATTCGACCTGACGGGCCGGCCGGTGACGGTGATCGGCGCCGGCGGCGCGGCGCGCGCGGTGCTGTTCGCGCTGGCGCGGATGAACGTCGGCCCGGTGACGCTGATGAACCGCAACGTGCTGAAGGCCGGCGCGCTGCTCGCCGCCTTCGGCCTCAAGGGACAGGCGAGGCCCCTCGCCCAGCCGCTCGCCCCCGACACCGGGCTGCTGGTCAATGCCAGCACGCTCGGCATGGCGGGACAGCCGCCGCTCGAGCTCGACCTGTCGCCGCTCGGCGAGCAGGCGATCGTGTACGACATCGTCTATGCGCCGCTCGAGACGCCGCTGCTCGCCGCCGCCAATGCGCGCGGGCTGGAGACGGTCGACGGGCTGGAAATGCTGGTCGGTCAGGCGGCGCTGGCGTTCGAACTGTTCTTCGGCGTCGCGCCGCCCCGCGACCGCGACGACGAATTGCGCGACCTGCTGATCGCATGACGCTGCTGCTCGGGCTGACGGGATCGATCGGCATGGGCAAGTCGACGGTCGCCGCCATGTTCGCCGAGGAAGGCGTGCCGGTGTTCGACGCCGACGCGGCGGTCCACCGCATGCAGGGGCCGGGCGGATCGGTGGTCGCCGCGATCGAATCGGCCTTCCCCGGCACGACGGGCTCGGCCGGCGTCGATCGCCAGGCGCTCGGCCGCGCCGTGCTCGGCGATGATGCGGCGATGAAGCGGCTGGAGGCGATCGTTCATCCCGCCGTCGCCGCCGAGCGCGCCGCCTTCCTCGCCGCCCATGCCGGTGCGCCGGTCGTGCTGCTCGACATTCCTTTGCTGTTCGAAACCGGTGGCGATGCACAGGTCGATGCCGTGGCGGTGGTCAGCGCCGCCGCCGAGGTGCAGCGGAGTCGCGTCCTCGCCCGCCCCGGCATGACCGCGGCGAAGCTCGACGCGATCCTCGCCCGCCAGCTGCCCGACGCCGACAAGCGCGCCCGCGCCGACTTCGTCATCCCCACGGACCTGCCGCTTGACGGCACGCGCGAGGCGGTTCGTCATGTCCTCGCTTGCGTGACGGCGCGCGCAGGCGGATAACGTCTCGCATGCGCGAAATCGTGTTCGACACCGAAACCACCGGCCTCAGCTTCGCCGGCGGCGACCGACTCGTCGAGATCGGCTGCGTCGAGTTGATCAACCGGGTCGAGACCGGCGTGACCTTCCACGCTTATTATCATCCCGAACGGTCGATGCCAGCGGAGGCGCAGGCGGTGCACGGCATTTCCGACGCCTTCCTCGCCGACAAGCCGCTGTTCGCGGCGGTGGTGCACGAGCTGATCGACTTCATCGGCGATTCGCCGCTGATCGCGCACAATGCCGGCTTCGACTTCTCCTTCATCAACGGCGAGCTCGGCCGCTGCGGGCGCGAACTGGTCGCGATGCACCGGATGGTCGATACGCTGGCGATCGCGCGGCAGAAGCATCCCGGCGCCAAGCATACGCTGGACGCGCTCTGCTCGCGCTACGGCATCGACCGGTCGCATCGCGTGCTGCACGGCGCCCTGCTCGACGCGCAATTGCTCGCCCAGGTCTATGTCGAGCTGATGGGCGGGCGGCAGATCGGCCTCGGCCTGGTCAGCGACATCGCCGTCGCCAGTGCCAGTCCGCTCGCGACGCGCCGGCCCAGCGTCGTGCGCCCGCCGCGCACCTTCCGTGCACATGACGCGGAACTTGCCGCCCACGCAGCCTTTGTTGCTACCCTGGACAATCCGCTTTGGGAGGTCGGATCGCCCAACTGACGATCACCCGGGTAAGGTCAACAGGCCCGCCCCAACCATGGAGAAGACAATGGATATCCGGATTTCTGGTCACCAGGTCGCGACCGGCGACGCGCTCAAGGATCATGTGAGCGACCGACTTCAGGGTATCGCCACCAAATATTTCAGTCGCGCCATCTCGTCCGAAGTGACGTTCGGCAAGGGACCGCACGACGTCGGCTTCAAATGCGACATCGTCATGCACGTGACGCGCGGTCTGGTGCTGAAGGGCCGTCACGAGGCGCAGGACGCGCATCTCGCCTTCGACGGCGCCGCCGAGAAGATCGACAAGCAGCTCCGCCGCTATTCGCGCCGGCTGAAGGATCGCAATGCGGGCGAGGTCGTCCAGCTGCAGGAGGACAGCGGCTACGACAATAATGCCGGCTATACCCTGTTCCAGGAACATGCCGAGGACGAGGCGGGCGAGGCGCCGCTGATCGTCGCCGAGACCCGCGTCGATATCCCCGACGCCAGCGTGTCCGACGCGGTGATGATGCTCGACCTGCGCAACACCGCCGCCCTGCTGTTCCGCAACGCCGGCACCGGCGCCTACAACATGGTCTATCGCCGCGGCGACGGCACGATCGGCTGGGTCGAACCGCAGCGGGTGCAAGCCGGCTGCTGACCTTCCCCGCCCCCGCCGGACTCGCTAAGGGCCCGGCGGGGGGCCCTTCGAGTTTCGCATGACCGATTTCAGTGACCTGCTGCGGCCGGACGCCGTCTTCAAGGACGTGGCCGTCGCCAACAAGAAGACGCTGTTCGCCCAGCTCGCTGCCGCCGCGGAGGCGCAGGGTATGGACGCGCGTCTCGTCGCCGAGCGGCTGACCGCGCGCGAGAAGCTGGGCTCGACCGGCTTCGGCGGCGGCGTCGCCATTCCCCACGCACGACTCGACGGACTCGATGCGGTCACCGGCGTATTCATGCGCCTTGCCCATCCGATCGAATTCGACGCGGTCGACGACCTGCCGGTCGATCTCGTCTTCCTGTTGCTGTCGCCGGTCGATGCCGGCGCCGAGCATCTGAAGGCGCTGGCGCGGGTGTCGCGGCGGCTGCGCGATCGCGCCTTCCTCGCCAAGTTGCGCGGCGCCGGTTCGCCCGATGCGCTCTATGCGCTGTTCACCGCCGAACTCGCGCATGACGCCGCCTGACGCGCCGGTCGCGGGCGAGGCGGAAACGGCGCATTTCCGTGCGCTCGAATCGCTCTATGCCGCCGCGCCGATCAACCGATTGTTCGATTCGCGGCTGGAGATTCCCGGCCCCGGCATTGCCCGCATCCACTTCACCCTCGACGAACGCCATTTCCATGCCGCCGGCGCGGTGCACGGGACGAGTTATTTCAAGATGCTCGACGACGCCGCCTTCTATGCGTGCAACAGCCTGGTCAGCGACCGCTTCCTGCTGACCACCGCGTTCAACCTGCTGCTCACCCGGCCGCTGCGCGGCGGACCCGTGGTCGCGGAGGGCCGCTGGATCAGCGG
>JAEWJQ010000278.1 GCA_023386515.1 Pseudomonadota bacterium
GGCCTGGCCGGCGCGGCGGTGCGCCGCCTCCAGCCGCTGGTCGACATCGGTGATATGCGACAAGAGGCCGCCCGAGCCATATTCCCGAATGGCGGCGAGATCGACTTGCGGGCCGTCGATCTCGAGCGGCGGCAGGCGAACGGACAGCAGCTTGCGAGCGGCATCCCAGCGCACGTCGCGTTGGCTGAGCTTGCCGAGATCGACCTCATAGCGGACCATGCCCGGCATGATCAGCGTCTTCTCGCTGGACAGGCCGAGCTGCGACTGGCGCGAGGTGACGACGGCGACATAGCGGGCGGCGAAGGCGGACAGACGATTCTGTTCGCGCAGCCCTTCGAGGCTAGCGCTGGCGATCGTCGTCGGATCGGGCGACAGGCGCGAAGCGACATAGCGCTGCACACCCCACAATGCGAGCAGCCCGGCAAGGACGAGCAGCACCAGAAAGCCAGCGGTCTTGGCCAGGAAGGCGGTGACCGAATTGCGCGGACGCGCAGCCGGCTGGGGGAGCGGGTTCAGGTCTTGCTGCGCCATCCGGTCGCCTCCTCCTCGATCAGGCCGCGCGCGGCGAGGTCGTAGCAATGCGCAAGGGTCGATCGTTCCGCGGCTCCGACCAGCCGGGGGTCGAGACCGGCGTACATCTGCGCCACCATCTGCGACAGCGTCACGGTCGCGTCATCGCGGAGCAGTCGCAGGATCTGCCCCTCGCGCTGCTTGCGGTGGCCGAGCATGCTGCGAACCAGACGCTGGGGCCGCTCCACCGCCTCGCCATGGCCTGGATAATAGATGCGATCGTCCCGGCTCAGCAATTTGTCGAGGCTGGCCATATAGTCACCCATGTCGCCATCGGGTGGGGAGACGACGCTGGTGGCCCAGCCCATGACATGGTCGCCGGAAAACAGCGCCTGCGTTTCCGCCAGCGCGAAGGCGAGATGATTCGACGTGTGGCCCGGCGTCGCCAAGGTGCTCAACGTCCAGCCGTCGCCCGTCACCCAATCACCCTCCGTCAGAATGCGGTCGGTAGCATAATCGGCATCGAAGGCCGCGTCGTGCCGCGGGTCGCCGCCACCATGATGATGCGGAGCCGCGCCCATGATGGGAGCGCCGGTGGCGAGGGCGAGTGCGCGGCTGGCCGGGCTATGGTCGCGATGGTGGTGAGTGATCAGGATGCCACGGACCGGGCGGTCGGCGATCACCGCGAGCAATGCCGCGACATGGGCGGCATCGTCCGGACCGGGATCGATGATCGCAACATCCTGGATGCCCACCAGATGCGTCTGTGTACCGGTAAAGGTATAGGCGGACGGGTTGGGCGCGAGCACGCGAGTGACGAGCGGCTCGAGCTGGATCGGGATACCGGTCGGATGCTCGGCCATTGGGGCGGATGTGGCGGCAAGCGCCGCCCCGCGCAAGGGGCATGCCCTCCCATCGATGCGGGAGGGCATGGGTTGCCTCAATCCGCGCTGCGCATTTCCGCCTGCATTTCCCGGATGGCGTCGTCGATCTCGGCTACGGCTTCCTGCCGATCCTTGGCGGACATGTCGACGTTGGCGGCGAGCGAGGCGCGCGTCGCGTTCAGCGACTGCATGGCGGTGGCCATGGCAGACGTCTTGATACGCTGCGCGTCCACTGCGCTGATCGCGGCCTTGCGCGCTGCGGCCTGGATCCGGTTGACGCAAATCACGGTGACGCGACCGTCGCGACGTTGCTCCGTGTAGCTCGTCCGACCGTTGCCGCCGGTCGAGCAGTTGCGGGATTCGATCAAGGGCATCGGCGGCATGGGCGGGGCCGGCGGCGCGACCACCGTGGGCCCCTGGTTCATAGCCAGCGCCGGAGGCGGCGGCGGCAACGGGCGCGGATCCCGGTCGAGATAGGCATCGGCAGCCGCCCCCTCATAGGTCGTCGCCCGGCCATTCTTTACAATCGTCACGCGTGTGCGCTTGGCCTTGGCCGGCGCCGGAGGAACGGCCGGCGCGGCGGGAGCGGCTGCTGCCGGAGCAGCAGGTGGCGCGGGCGGCGCGGCCTGCAGGTCGACGCCCACCGCGGCTCCGACCTTGGTGCTGATCGCCTTGGCGGCACTGGTACCCGAAGCGGTGAGGCCGAGGCCGGTCACCATCAGCGTGGCGACGAGGGTACCACCGGCGGCAAGGCGGCGGCGCGAGCGTGGCGAAGTGGTCAGCATCCGGAGTCTCCCTTTCAGATCGTCGATGGTGTGCAGGTGGCAGGCGGCCGATACCGCCCCGCCATGCGCCGCCTTGAGGATGGCGCAGGCATAGGTATGGCGGTCGATCGCGGAGCGGCCGGCGAGGACACGCGCGTCATTGGCCAGTTCCTGGTCGGCGCGGAAAGCCCGGAAGGCGCGCCAGGCGACGGGATTGAACCAGTGCAGTGCGAGCACGGCGAGCGCGATCCAATTGGCGACGAGATCGCCCCGCTGGTGGTGGCCGATCTCATGCTCCAGCGCGAGCGCGCGTTCGTCGTCGTCGTAACGGTCTGAAAAATCGAGCGGAAAGGCGACGTAACGGCGCATCACCCCGAAGGCGAGCGGACCGGGCGCGGCCGGGCTGGCGATGACGCGGACGCCGCGCAGATGTTCGACCGCCGCGGCGCTGGTCAGCATCCGCCGGCAGAAGCGGGCGTGGCGCGTCATATGCCAGACGAGGAAGCCCGCGGCACCGATCGCCCACAGCAGGGCCAGCGTCGCCGCGATCGCGGGCAGCAGCGACACCACCAAATCGGTTGCGGAGACGGCGGCGGCCGGGGTGGGAGCCGCTGCCGTGGGGTCCACGACGAAGACGGTGATCGTCTCGCTCGCCCGGCTGAGCGGCGTCGCGGCCGCCTGGCGCAGGCCGGCCGGCAGCGGCGGCAGGATGAGGCGCAGCACGGGCAAGGCCCAGAGCGCATAGGCGACCTGCGGTCCGAAGGCCCGGCGAACCGGCACGCGCAGCAACAGGACGAGGACCATGAGCAAAGTCGAGGCGATCAGCGCCTCGACCGCCCAGGCGGCGAGCGCGGCGCCGGTCATTGCTTCAGGTCCTTGAGCAGCGCCTCGATCTCGGCGATGTCCTGCGCCGTCAGCTCGTCACGTTCGGCGAGGTGCGCGACCAGCGGCGTCAGGCGGCCACCGAACAGCCGGTCGATCAACCGCCGCGATTCGCCGGACACATAGTCGCTCCGCGCGACCAGCGGCCGGTACAGGTAGCGGCGGCCATCCTCCTCATGCGCGATCGCACTCTTGGCGAGCAAGCGGCCGAGCAAAGTCTTGACCGTGTTGACGCTCCAGCTGCGCGCCGGATCGACCCGCTCAGCCACGTCCTGCGCGGTGAGCGGCGACTCGTCCCAGAGCACCTCCATCACCGCGTGTTCGGCATCGCTAATCCGTTCGGCCATGACTCGCTCTCCGATAAACTACAACTGTAGTCTCACTGATTACGAGCGTAGTCAAGCATCGAGTTCCCCCGCCCCATTGGCTGGCGGGAGGTGCAGGACCGCTGTCCCTTCGACGATGTCGAGCTTCTTTACACCGGATTGGGGGATTTCGGTGCTGTTAACCGCTGTGAGGTCGCTTTTCCGTTCGTGGTCAAGGCTGGCACGCGGCCTGCATCGTTACAGGCAGCCGAGCGCTCGTCGCTTCAGCAGGGTGGGTGGCCGCCGCTTTCCGGTTTCTAGGCCCCCACCCGCACCCGGCATCACGCTTCCGCCAGTACCGGCTCCGACATTGGCATACCGACCCGCTGCGCCGCTTCCGCCAGCGCCTTCGGATAGATGGTCCCGAACAACCGCCCGAAGGTCGCGCGCCAGCTGAAATGCCGTTCGACATGCGCCCGCGCCGCGAGGCTCATTCCCGCCAGATCGCCGTTCCAGATCGCCTGCACGTGCGCGGCCATCGCGGCCACGTCATCGACCGGTCCAAGGCGGCCGAGCTCCGGCGGCACCCGCGCCGGCATGGCACCACTGGCGACGCCGACGACGGGCAGACCGGCCGCCTGCGCCTCGATCACGGAGATACCGAAGGTCTCATCCGCCATTGCCGAAACGTAGATATCCGCCGAGGCAAGCATCCGCGCGAGCGCGGCGCGATCCCTTTCGAAGCCGGTAAAGGCGATCGGCAGGTCCGCAGCCTGAGCCGCCAGCCGGGCGCGCAGCTTCCCGTCGCCGATCATCAACAGCGCGGCACCGAAATCCCGCGGCAGCTGCCGCATCATCCGCACCAAGCGATCGGCGCGCTTCTCATTGTCGATCCGCCCCGCGTAGACGAGTAGCGGCCCCTCACCCGGCAGACCGAACGCCCGGCGCAGCTGCGGGTCGCGCATCCGCGGGTGGAACAAGTCGGTGTCGACGCCGAGTGGAAGCACCTCGGTCTTGGTGATGCCGCGGCGGCGCAAGGTCTCGCGGGCCTCCTGCCCCAAGGTGTAGACCGCGTCGAATTCACGATAGGTCATCTCGGTGTAGCCGAGGCTGAGCCAATAGAAGATCCGCCCGAGCGGGCCGAACAGATCGCGTGCCACCCGATCGACATGCGCGTTGGGAAAGTCGGTGCGATAGCCGGCGACGAGGGCTGTGTCGGGAAACGCCCGCCGATGCTGGATCGCGGTCCAGGGCAGAACCCAGGGGCACAGGGATTCGATGACGTCGGGCCGGTATTCGGCGAGCAACCGACGCACGGCACGCGTGCGCAGGATGAATCGGTAATTCGGGCTGCCCCGTACCGGATCCGCCGCCACTTCGGCGATGATGTGACGGCCGTTGACCGTGACGCGGTCTTCGGCGCCCGGCACGATCTGCAGCAGATGGTGCGGGGTGCGGGTCAGCACATAGTCGCGCTTCTCGCGCAGATAGGTGCTGATCCCGCCGCCGCCGGCCGGCGAATAGGTTTGGGTCAGATCGCATACCAGCAAGGGCCGCGTGCCGGGCGCGCGGCGAAAGCTGTCGTTCTGAAAAAGCATGTACCATGTCTCCCGTCGACCGGGAGACGCGTCACGCCTTCAACAGTTCCGCGAGCTCGCCGCTCTCGTACATCTCCATCATGATGTCCGAACCGCCGACGAAATCGCCCTTTACATAGAGATGCGGGATGGTCGGCCAGTCGGAATAGCCCTTGATGCCCTGACGGATCGCCTGATCCTGCAGCACGTCCACGCTTTCATATTGCGCGCCGAGATGGTCGAGGATCGCCACCGCACGGCTGGAGAAGCCGCATTGCGGGAACAGCGGCGTCCCCTTCATGAACAGCACCACCGGGTTGGCCTTCACCACGGCATCGATGCGGGCGTTGGTATCGTCAGTCATATCGATCATCCTCAAGCCGCCGCCGTCTTCAGCTGCAGCGCATGCAATTCCCCGCCCATCCGGTCTCCCAGGGCGGCATAAACGGCCTGATGCTGTCGGCGCAGCGGCAGGCCGGCGAAGCTCGCCGACACGACCCGTGCGGCGTAATGATCGCCGTCACCGGCGAGATCGGTGATCTCAACCTCGGCATCGGGAATGGCCGCCTTGATCAGGGCGGCAATATCGTCGGCAGCCATCGGCATCAGCGGCTCACTCCGGCTGCATCAGCTGGCGGCGTGCCTCGACGGTCTTGTCGTCGAGCGCACGGCGGACGGAGGCTTCATCCGTATCGACGCCAGCCTCGGTCAGATCGCCGACCAGCTTGCGGACGACATC
>JAEWJQ010000290.1 GCA_023386515.1 Pseudomonadota bacterium
GGCCTGGCCGCTGACCGCCGGCCGCTACTGGGCCGGGCAGGAGGAGAGCGCGGGCAAGGCAGTGTGCATCATCGGCAATACCGTGCGTCAGAATCTGTGGCGGGGCGGCGACGCGGTCGGCACCCGCTTCCGCATCGGCAGCATCAGCTGCGACGTGATCGGCGTATTGTCGACGCGCGGTCAGGCGGGCTTCGGTGGCGATCAGGACGATGTCGTCATCATGCCGATCAAGGCGGTGCAGCGCCGCTTCACCGGCAATCGCGACATCCGATTGATGCTGGTCGGCGTCGATCAGGCCTATTCGACCAGCACCGTGCAGGCGGGTATCACCGACCTGCTGCGCGAGCGGCGCAACATCACCGCCGGCAAGGACGACGATTTCAACATCTTCGACACCAAGCAGATCAGCGACACGCTCTCCAGCACGACGACGCTGCTGACCCGGATCGTCACCGCGGTGGCGGCGATCAGCCTGGTGGTCGGCGGCATCGGCATCATGAACATCATGCTGGTGTCGGTGACCGAGCGGACGCGTGAGATCGGCATCCGCCTGGCGATCGGCGCAGTCGCCAGCGAGGTGCTGACCCAGTTCCTGGTCGAGGCGGTGGCCCTGTCGATGCTGGGCGGGCTGATCGGGCTGGTGATCGCCCAAGCCGCCGTGGGCCTGTTGTCCTATCTCGGCAGCCTGCCGTTCCTGTTCGTGCCGGAAATCAACGTCATCGCCTTCGCCATCTCGGCGATCATCGGCGTCGTCTTCGGCTATTTCCCGGCGCGGCGCGCGGCGGCACTCAATCCGATCGACGCGCTACGGCACGAGTGATCGATCCCCCTCCCGCTCGCGGGAGGGGCGCTACCGCCAGCGCGTCCGGGCCTCGGGCGCGTGGACCAGCCGGCGCAGCTCCTCCAGCTCCTCGGGCGTGTCGACGTCGATCAGCTCCGCGGGGACGGTGACGACGTGCTTGCCGGCCAGGATCAGCGCACGCGCGCCGGCATCGCCTTCCAAATCGCATAAAGCGTCGAACCGGTCTCGGCCGAAGACGCACGGCGGCTTCGGACTGCGGCCATCGCTCGACGCGACCACCGCATCGTCGCCGTCCGCCGCATCGAGCAACGCATAGATATGCGTGGCGGTCACCCGCGGCATATCGGCCAGTGCCAGCACGATCGCCCGCGCGCCCACGGCCCGCGCACGCTCGACGCCGAGGCGGACCGAATGCGACAGGCCCTGGTCCGGATCATCGTTGCGGACGACGGAGAAGCCGTGCTGCGCATAGTCGCATTCCGCGCCGCCGCACACCGCGACCCGCTCGCGGAACGGCATGTCCTCGAGCGCGACGGCGACGTGCAGGCCGAGCGGCCGGCCGAGGAACAATTGGTCGAGCTTGCTGCCGATATCACCCATCCGCGACGATCGTCCCGCGGCCAGCAAGACCAGGACGCAATCCTCAGCGCGGATCATGGAAAGCCTTCACCATCGCGGCGGCGATCGACAGCGCGATCTCCGACGGTCCGATCGCACCGATGTCGAGGCCGACGGGGCCGTCGATCCGGTCGATCTGTTCGGCGCTGAGCCCGGCCTGCGCCAGCCGCTCGCGGCGCGCGGCATGGCTGCGCCGGCTGCCGAGCGCGCCGACATAGGGGGCGTCGCTGGCGAGCGCGGCGATCAGTGCCGGATCGTCGATCTTGATGTCGTGGCTCAACGTCACCACCGCCGTCGACGGGCCGGGATGCAACGCGGCCACCGCCTCGTCCGGCCAGCGATCGTCCAGCGTCGTGCCGGGGAAGCGTTCCTCGGTCAGGAAACGAGCACGCGGGTCGATCACCACCGTCTCGATGCCGAGCGTGGTCGACAGCTGCGCCAGCGCTTGCGCGATCTGCACCGCGCCGACGATCAGCAGACGGCGCGGCGGATCGTAGCGATTGACGAAGACCTCGCCCGTTTCCTGCGGGCGCAGGTCGCTGTGCCCGGTGGCGAGGTCTGTGGTGACGGTCAGCCCCCGACCGTCGTCGCGTGCCTCGCCGATCCGGTCGAACAATTCGGGGTCGAAGCCCGCCGCCGACACCGGCTGGACCATCACGGCGATCTCGCCGCCGCAGGGCAGGCCGACTTCCCAGGCGGATGCGTCAGCGACACCGTATTTTTTGACCTGGAAAGGCGCACCGGCGATCACCTCGGCCGCGGTCTGCAGGATGTCGCTCTCGACGCAGCCGCCGGAGACCGATCCTTCGAACCGGCCATCGGCATGGACCAGCATATGGCTGCCGCGCGGTCGCGGTGCCGAACCCCAGGTCGACACTACCGTCGCCAGCGCCATCGGCTCCCCCGCCCAGGATCGCGCGGCGGCTATGACGCTGTCGTTCTCGGCCATGTCATTCTCTCTTGATCCTCCCCGGCGCGGGGAGGGGACCAGCGAAGCTGGTGGAAGGGGTTATCCACCAACGACTGCATTTGAGGAAGCCCCCTCCACCGCCTGCGGCGGGTCCGCTCCCGGCAAGCGGGGAGATTATGCTAGACGGCCGGCAAGCCGTCGAGCAACTTGTCGAGGGTCAGCGGGAAGTCGCGTACCCGCACGCCGGTGGCATTGTAGAGGGCGTTGGCCACGGCCGCGCCGGCGCCCGAGATGCCCAATTCGCCCAGCCCTTTGGCATGCATCGGATTGGCATGGATGTCGCGCTCCGACAGGAACTCCACATCGATCTGCGGGATGTCGGCGTTCACTGGCACGTGATATTCGGCGAGGTCGCGGTTCACCACCTTGCCGTTGCGCGGATCGTGCACCAGCTCCTCCGACAGCGCCGCGCCGATCCCGAACGTCACGCCGCCGAGGATCTGCGACCGTGCGGTCTTGGCGTTGAGGATGCGGCCGCCGGCGAAGACGCCGAGCATCCGCTTGATCCGCACCTCGCCGCTGACCGCATTGACCGCGACCTCGCAGAAATGGGCGCCGTAGCTCGACTGCAGCGTCTCCTTCTCCTGCTTGCCGGGGGCGACCTGACCGGTCGCCTCGATCCCGTCGCCGACCAATTCGGCAAGCGGCACCGAGCGGTTATCGCCGATCGCGCGGCCGTCCTTCAGCGTCAGCCCGTCCGCGGCGACGCCCATCTTCTCGGCGATCTGGCCGCGCAACGCCTCGCAGGCGAGATAGACGGAGGTGCCACTCGACCCCGCGCCGAACGATCCGCCCGAGCCGGCGGCGGGAGGGAAGGCGGTGTCGCCCAGCTTCACCGTCACGTCGGCGATCGGCAGGCCCAGGATCTCGGCGGTGATCTGCGCCAGGATCGTATAGGTGCCGGTGCCGATATCGGTCATGTCGGTTTCGACCGTGGCGTGGCCCTGACCGTCGATCGACACCTTGGCACTCGACTTCTGCAGCATGTTCGATCGCGCCGAGGCGGCCATGCCCATGCCGTAGAGCCATTCGCCGCGGCGATCGCCGGCCGGCTTCGCCTGCCGCTTGCTCCATCCGAACAGCGCTGCACCGCGGTCCATGCACGGCACCAGCTGCCGGGTGGAGAAGGGGATATGGTCGATCGGATGTTCGGTCGGCTCGTTGCGCTTGCGCAGCTCAATCGGGTCGATCCCGACCGCCTCCGCCAGCTCGTCCATCGCGCATTCCAGCGCGATCATGCCGACCGCCTCGCCCGGTGCGCGCATCGACGCCGCGAGCAGCCAGTCGAGCCGCACGATGTCGTGCGTGATGGTGATGTTGGGGGCGGCGTAGAGGAACTGCGTCGCCTGGCCGCACGGCTCGAAGAAGCCCTCTTCGGGCAGGTTCGAGACGAGGCAATTGTGCCCGAGCATCGACAGCTTGCCGTCGGTATCGGCGCCCAGCCGCACGCGCTGCTCGGTATTGGAACGGCGCACCGTCGCGTCGAACACCTGCTGCCGCGCCATGGCGCATTTGACCGGGCGGCCGATCTGCTTCGCCGCCACCGCCGCGGCGACGCTCTCCGGCGCGATGCCGAGCTTGGAGCCGAAGCCGCCGCCGACGAAGCGCGCGACGATCCGCACCTTGTCGGGCTTCATCCCCAAGGCCTTGGCGAGCTGGATGCGGTCGGTCGACAGCATCTGATAGGCGCCGTAGAGGTGCAGCTCATCGTCCTGCCACAGGGCGATGCTGGCATGCGGTTCCATCGCCGCCGAATTCTGACTGGGTGTCGTATAGGTCGCGTCGATCTTGATCGCCGCCGCCTCGAATGCCGCGTCGGGATCGCCGGTGCCGGTATAGGGCGGCATCACACCTTCGGGCGGCTTGTCGTGTTCGTCGCGATAGGCGGCGAAGTCGTAGCGCCCCTCCTTCTCCTCATATTCGACGGTCAGCTGCTGCGCGGCGTCGCGTGCCGCCTCATAGCTGTCGGCGACGACGATCGCGATCGGTTCGCCGAAATAGGCGACGTCGTCGACGCCCTGCTGCGGCTTCTTGCGGTCGCCGCCCTGGCCGGGATTGCGGATGAAGGTCTTGTAGTCGGTGATCACGTCGATCACGCCCGGCAGGCTGCGCACGGCATCGGCGTTGATGTCGACGACCTTGCCCGAGCCGACGGTCGCACGGACGAGGAAGCCGTAGGCGAGGTTCGGAATGTCGTATTCCGCCGCATAGGTGGCGCGGCCCGACACCTTCAGCGGGCCGTCGATCCGGTCGATCGGCTTGCCGATCACATCCTGCGCGCCCGTGTCGAGCAGGCTGTCCGGATGCGGCTTGTCCATGGTCAGCGCGTTGGTGTCGCTCTTGCCGAAACCGAACATGTTATTCTCCCGTCAGCTCGCGCAGGGTGGCGATCAGGACCCGGCGCGCGAGCGGGATCTTGAAGTCGTTGCTGCCATAGCCCTTTGCATCGGCGAGCAGGGCGTCGGCGGCCGCGGCGAAAACGGTGTCGGACGGCGCCTGGCCGACCAGCGCGGCTTCGACCGCCGGATCGCGCCACGGCATCGGCCCCAGGCCGCCGAAGGCGAGCGACGCGGATGCGATCTTGCCGTCCGCGACCTTGACCACGCCCGCCACCGAGACGAGCGCGAAGGCGTAGGAGGCGCGGTCGCGGACCTTGCGGTAGATCTGCTTGCCCTCTGGCGGGGCAGGCAGTTCGACATGGGTGATCAGCTCGCCCGGCTCCAGCACCGTCTCGATATCCGGGCGGTCGCCCGGCAGGCGGTAGAAGTCATGGATGCTGATCCGCCGCTTGTCGCCATCGGCCTTCAGCGTGATGATCGTCGCGTCGAGCGCGCGCATCGCCACCGGCATGTCGCCCGGATGCGTCGCGATGCAATGGTCCGATGTGCCAAGTACCGCGAGCACGCGGTTGAAGCCGCCGATCGCCGAGCAGCCCGCACCGGGGTTGCGCTTGTTGCAGGGCATCGCAGTGTCGTAGAAATAATAGCAGCGCGTCCGCTGCAGCAGATTGCCGCCCGTGGTTGCCTTGTTGCGCAGCTGGCCGCTGGCACCGGCGAGCAGGGCGCGGCTCAGCACCTCATATTTGGCGATGACGCGCGGATCGGCGGCAAGGTCGCTGTTCGGCACCAGCGCGCCGATGGTCAGCCCGCCGTCCTCACGCTCCTCGATCTCACCGAGGGGCAGGCGGCTGATGTCGACGAGTTTGTCCGGCGTCTCGACCTGCAGCTTCATCAGGTCGAGCAAATTGGTGCCGCCAGCAATGAACTTGGCCCCGACATGGTCTATGTCGCGCACCGCCTCGTCCGCCGTCGTCGCCTTTTCGTAGGTGAAGGTCTTCATGCGCCCGCCTCCGCCGGCTCGCGGGGCGTAGGCGCGGTCTTGGCGTCGCCCGACGACGAGGCCACCTCGCGGATTGCATCGACGATATTGGGATAGGCGGCGCAGCGGCACAGATTGCCGCTCATCCGCTCGCTGATCTCCTCGTCGCCGAATTCCGGTGCGGTTAGATCGTCGCTGACATAGCTCGGCCAGCCCTTCTTCACCTCGTCGAGCATGCCCGCCGCCGAACAGATCTGCCCTGGGGTACAATAGCCGCACTGATAGCCGTCGTGACGGACGAAGGCGGATTGCAGCGGATGGAGCTGGTCCGGGGTGCCCAGGCCCTCGATCGTCACGATCTCGTCATCCTGATGCATCACGGCGAGCGACAGGCAGCTGTTCACCCGGCGACCGTTGACCAGCATGGTGCACGCACCGCACTGGCCGTGGTCGCACCCTTTCTTGCTGCCGGTCAGGCCGAGATGCTCGCGGCACAGGTCGAGCAGGGAAGTGCGGATGTCGACGTCCGCCTGATGGGATTGCCCGTTGATGGTGAAGCGCATGTGGCGGAGCCCCTGGTTGATCCGCAGCTTAACGTCTTGTTTGCTGATCGTTTCCGGATGCGAATCGGTCTCACTGGCCCGTACGGTTGCGGACGGGCACAAGGGCGGCATGACCAAACCCCTGTCTTCCCCGATCGTCATCGCGCACCGCGGCGCGAGTGGCTATCGCCCCGAGCATACTTTGGCCGCCTATGAACTGGCGATCGAGCAGGGCGCCGACGTGATCGAGCCCGATCTCGTGCCGACCAGGGACGACGTGCTGGTCGCCCGTCACGAGAATGAGATCGGCGGCACCACCGACGTCGCGCAGCACCCCGAATTCGCCAAGCGCCGGACGACGAAGACGATCGACGGGCAGCAGGTGACGGGCTGGTTCACCGAGGATTTCACCCTCGCCGAACTGAAGATTCTCCGCGCGCGCGAGCGCCTGCCCGAGGTGCGGCGTGCCATTGTCGCCTATGACGGCCAATTCGAGGTGCCGACGCTGGCGGAGATCATCGCGCTCGCCAAGCGCCGCTCGCGGGAACTGGGGCGGACGATCGCCATCTATCCCGAGACCAAGCACCCGACCTATTTCGCCGGCATCGGCCATCCTACCGACGTCCTGCTGGTCGACCAGCTCAAGGCGGCTGGGTGGAGCAGCGCGGACGCACCGGTCTTCATCCAGTCGTTCGAGGTCGCCAATCTGCGGCGGATCCACGGGCTTACCGGCATCCGCCTGATCCAATTGGTCGACGGGGAGGGCGGGCCGGTCGATCGCGCCGCGGCGTCCTACGCCGCGATGCTGACGCCGGCGGGGCTGAAGCAGATCGCGACCTATGCCTGGGGCATCGGGCCGAACAAGGCGCAGTTGTGGCAGGGGGAGCAGCCGTCGACGCTGGTCGCCGATGCGCATGCCGCCGGCCTGCGCGTCCACCCCTGGACCTATCGCGCGGAGAATCAGTTCCTGCGGGCGCCCTTCCGCCGTGGCGACGATCCGACCGCACAGGGCGACGTGCGGGGCGAAATCCGCGCCGCGCTGAACCAGGGTATCGACGGATTCTTCACCGATTTTCCACTAGAAGGGGTGGAGGCGCGTAATGCCGCCAGGGAACATCCGTAATGCGTAAGGCCTGTCTGCTTCTTCCCCTGTTGGCCATTGCCACGAGCGGCTGCGTCAGCACCGCGACTTCGATCGTCAAGGCGCCGTTCCAGGTCGTCGGCAAGGCGGTCGACTGGACCACGACCAGTCAGTCAGAGGCCGATCGCAACTACGGCCGCAAGATGCGCAAGCAGGAGGCGAAGGAAGGGCGCGAGCGCAAAAAGGCGGCGGAGCGGTGCCGTAAGCATCCCGACGATCAGGATGCTTGCGAATATTCGGGTTACCGCGCGGGATATTGAGGGGCGCTACACGCTCTATTGCTGTTTCGCCGGGGCTGGCCGCCTAACCTTTCGCCTTGCGTTACTTCCCCAATGCCTCGGCGATCGCGATGAGTACTTCCGGATGGATGTGCACACCAAGGTGGCCGCTCGATACCTCGACGCAGGTCGCGCTCGGATCATGGCAGATGCGACCGTTGACGATACCGTCGTGGCGGCTCCAGATCGCGGTTGCCGGCACGGGCAGGGGGGCGGCGATCTCCTCGCAACGGGCGATCACGGACGGATCGTCGAGCCGCTCGCCCGTCGCCCATTCGAAGGCGCGCCAGACGTTGGTCGCCCTGCCGCTGCCGGCATAGGGCGAACTGACGGTGACCACCTTTGACACGAGATCGGGCCGGCGATGCGCGACCAGACGCGCCATCAGCCCGCCCAGGCTGACGCCGACCAGCGCGACCGGTCCGGCTTCCGCCACCAGCGCCTCGACCCGCGCGATCAGCCGGCTGGCATCGCCATCGGCGCTACGCGCGCCGAGATTGCGACCGAGGCCCCAACCCTGCGCCTGATAGCCGAGGCTGCCGAGGAAACGCCGCAGCACAAGGCTGGACCCATCCGAGTCGAACAGGCCGGGCAACACCATCACGGCGCCGCCGCGTCCGGGCGGCACCGCTGCCAAAGCCTCGCGGTACCGCCAGCGTGTCGCCAGCATCCAGGCGACGCGCGGCAACTCCGCGGCGAACAGCGAAGGCGGCGGCGCGGTGGCAATTTCGTTCGCGGCATCGTGCCGCGGTCGGCGCGCCAAAGCATCACTCAAAAGGCGGCGGAACGGCGCTAAGCCGTCGTGGGTGGAAACCAGCCTGTCACGGTGACCGGAAAAGGTGTCCATCGGCCTATCCGCACTCCGGCGTGGCGCAACGCATCCCCGACCCAGCTGTTGCACGTTCGCAACGCACTGTAGCGGCCCCGCGCCGGATAGAAGACGTCGTTGTTGTCATATCCCTGAAATATACGACCGTCGCGCTTGAAGGTTGCCTGAACGAACGTCGCTAGCCGGCGATATTCATCGGTACGAAGCATGATCCGCTGCGCACCGTCGATCGGGCCGGGAACGTGCTCGACATGCAACAGTGTCGCTTCGCTGCCGATCGCCGCCGCCATGATCGTGCGAAGCCGCACGTCCGCCCAGTGCGGCGTGCCGAGATAGAAGTCCTTTTCTCCCCAACCGATCGCGACATGGTCATAGGCCGCGTAGCGCGGGTCACGTAGGTCCGCTGCCGGCGCGAAGGCCGAGAGGTCCATGCCGGCCGCCGTTTTCGGCAGGATCAGGCCAACGTGGACGCCGTTCGATTCGATCCAGATGGGGATGCCACGAGCGGGGGGGCGCCAGTTCGCATGGACGGGGATGGCGCCCCCGATCAGCCCTGCAGTGGCGTAGGCACCGATCGCCAACGTCAGCCCCAGCACGGCCTGGCCGGTGATCCGCATCAACCTCCACGCGTATAGTTTCATCGGATACCTTCTGTTAGGATGACGCATGGCCGACGATACCCACATGCTCGACTCGCCCCCGCCGGGCGCTGCCGCCGACTGGACGATCCCGCAGGATTGGCAGCATTATACGGCCGAAGACCATGCTACCTGGGATACGTTGTTCGCGCGGCAATCCAAGCTGCTTCCCGGCCGCGCGTCGGAGGCCTATCTGCGCGGGCTCGACGTGCTGAAGCTGTCGAAGCCGGGCATTCCCGACTTTGAGGAACTGTCGGACCGGCTGATGGCGCTGACCGGCTGGCAGGTCGTCGCCGTGCCGGGACTGGTACCCGACGACGTCTTCTTCGACCATATGGCGAACCGCCGCTTCGTCGCGGGCAATTTCATCCGGCGCCCGGACCAGCTCGACTATCTGCAGGAACCCGACGTCTTTCACGACGTGTTCGGTCATGTGCCGATGCTCGCCGACCCGGTGTTTGCCGACTATCTGGAGGCCTATGGCCGCGGCGGACAACGCGCGCTCGGGCTCGACGCGCTCAAGTATCTCGGCCGCCTCTACTGGTATACGGTCGAATTCGGGCTGGTGCAGGAAGGTGGCGACCTGCGCATCTACGGTTCGGGCATCGTCTCCAGCTATGCCGAAAGCCGCTTCGCGCTCGACGATCCGAGCCCCAACCGCATCGGCTTCGACATCGCGCGGGTGATGCGGACGGAATATCGCATCGATGATTTCCAGCAGAATTATTTCGTCATCCCCAGCTTCGACGAACTGCTGCGGATCACGGTCGAGACGGATTTCGCCCCGCTCTACGCGCAGCTCAAGGCGCAGCCCGACATTCCGGTCGCCGAGATCCTGACCGACGACAGGGTGATGACCCGCGGCACCCAGGCCTATGCCCTCGCCAAGGCGAACGGTTGACGCACCGGCAGAAGGTCATAGAGGCGGCCTGTTCCGTTCGCGCCCCGGTTCACCGGCGGATAACGGACCGTAGAGCTCGATTCGCAAGGACCCGGCATGCCGACGACGCTGATAACCGGAGCCGCCGGCTTCATCGGCATGAGCGTCGCGGCGGCGCTGCTGGCCCGCGGCGACCGGGTGATCGGCATCGACTCGCTCAACGATTACTACGATCCGGCGCTGAAGCAGGCACGGCTTGCCCGGATACGGGCGGCATTCGGTGACCGGTTCGCGTTCCATCCTCTCGACTTCGCCGATTTCGCCGGCCTGACCGCCGCGCTCGATGGGCAGGAGTTCCAACGCATCGTCCATCTCGGTGCGCAGGCGGGCGTGCGCTATTCCGTCGAGCGGCCGGAGGTCTATGGCCAGGCGAACCTCGTCGGCCATCTCAACCTGCTCGAACTCGCCCGCGCGCGACGGGTCGAGCATCTGGTCTATGCCTCGTCCTCCTCGGTCTATGGCGGCAATGCCGAGGTGCCGTTCCGCGTCGAGGATCGCGTCGACCGGCCGCTGTCGCTCTATGCTGCGACCAAGCGCGCCAACGAGCTGATGAGCGAAAGCTATGCGCATCTCTTCCGTCTGCCGCAGACGGGGCTGCGCTTCTTCACCGTCTACGGCCCCTGGGGTCGTCCCGACATGATGATGTGGATCTTCACCGGCAAGATCCTGCGCGGCGAGCCGATCCCGGTCTTTAACCAGGGGCGGATGGAGCGCGACTTCACCTTCATCGACGACATCGTCGCCGGCGTCGTCGCCGCGCATGATCGGGCACCGGCCGATGACGGCAATGCCAAGCCCGGCGGCAGCATGGGGCCGCACGCCCTCTACAATCTCGGCAATCATCGTTGCGAGCCGCTGGGCCGCGTCATCGCTCTGCTGGAACAGGCGATCGGCCGGCAGGCGGTGCGGCAGGACCTGCCGATGCAGCCCGGCGACGTGGTGCGCACCTTTGCCGATATCGATCCGGCGACCCGCGACCTCGGCTATCGGCCGTCGACAACCATCGACGACGGCGTGCCGCGTTTCGTTGCCTGGTTCCGGGAGTGGGCCGACCGCTGACCGTCAGGCCCGCGCGTCGGCGCACAATGCGTCGACCTCGCGATCGACCAGACCGATCAGCATCGTCGTCAGCGCATCCATAGTGTCGGGGCGGTGGAGCAGCTGGAAATACGTTAGCCCCAGCGACAGCGACATGATCATGTCGGCGATCAGCTGTCGCCGCTCGGCGAAGGCATCACCCGGCGCCAGCATCACCAGCGCGGCGTGCAGCTTGTCTTGGAACTCGCCGCGCAATTCGTGAAAGATCGACGCGATGCGATCGTTGCGAGTGGCCTCGGCGACGATCTCGGCGAATAGCCGGTCATCGTCCTCCGGATCCTCCGCGTCCAGGAAGTGGCGCAGCCAGGCCCGGACCCCTTCCGAATCGTCCGACTCGATCGCCTGTCGCAGCTGCCGGTCGAGCATATATTCGCGACAATCGGCGTTGCAGATCGCCGCGACGATATCTTCCTTAGACGCGAAGTCGCGATAGATCTGACCTACCGCGATACCCGACTCTTTGGCGAGCTGGGCCATGCCGGTGGCATGAAAGCCGTGATCCATGAACAACTTGCGAGCAGTCTGGATTACTAGCCGGCGGCGCTGTTCGGCTCGGCTCGGCGGTAGGGGGCAACCACCAACGCTATCGTTCATCGTAGTTTATCTTCATCTCGACGCTTGACGCTCCGTCCGTCTTCGCAGTAGCAGCAAAAATGAGAGTGAACGATCACTCACATATTGTCTAGCGGATTACAGCATGATGAATGGCCGACACAGGGTGGTGGCGATGGCGCTGGTGCTTGCCGGTTGCGGAAGCAATGGCGGCGGTCAACCGGCGCAGCAGCAGCAAGGGCCGGCGGAAGTCGGCTATGTCGAAATGAAGACCCAGCCGGTCTCGGTCACCACCGAACTGCCCGGGCGCACCGCCGCCTATGAGACGTCCGACGTCCGGCCTCAGGTCAACGGGCTGATCCTCGCGCGGCTCTTCACCGAAGGCGACATGGTCCGCGCCGGGCAGCCGCTGTACCGCATCGACTCCTCGCCTTATCAAGCCCAGGTCGCCAATGCGCGCGCCGCACTGGCCCGCGCCCGTGCCGCGATCGCGTCGAGCGAGGCGCTCGCCCGCCGCTATGGCGAACTGGTCAAGATCAATGCGATCGCGCGCCAGGAATATGAAAATGCGCAGACCTCGGCCGCGCAGGCGCGCGCCGACGTCGCGGCGCAGCAGGCCGCGGTGCGCACCGCGCAGATCGACCTCGCGCGCACGACGATCCGCGCGCCGATCACCGGCCGGATCGGCCGATCGCTGTTCACCACGGGTGCGCTGGTGTCGGCCGCGCAGACGCAGGCGCTGGCGACGATCCAGCGGCTCGACCCGATCTACGTCGACATCCAGCAGTCGAGCGCCGATCTGCTCAAGCTGCGCCAGCAGATCATCGCCGGCCAGATCGCGCGTGATGGCAATGCGCGGGTCAAGCTGCTGCTCGAGGACGGCACGACCTATCCGGTCGAGGGCACGCTGCGCTTCGCCGACGTCACCGTCGATCCGTCGACGGGGTCGCAGACGATTCGTGCGCTGTTCGGCAATCCGCGCGGCCTGTTGCTGCCTGGCATGTTCGTGCGCGCCCAGCTGGTCCAGGGGACGCAGGCGGATGCCATCCTCGTCCCGCAACGCGCGGTCAGTCGCGACGAACGCGGCAAGGCGACGGTGATGGTCATCGGCCAGGGCGGCAAGGTCGAACCTCGCGTGCTCGAGACCAACCGGACCGAAGGCGAGAACTGGGTCGTGACGTCCGGGCTGAAGCCGGGTGACAAGGTCATCGTCGAGGGCGGCATGATGCTGAGGCCGGGCATGCCCGTGAAGGGCCATGTCTGGGATCCCAATGCGAAGCCGGCCGCCGGGCAACCGGGTCAGCCGGCCCAAGCCCAGACCAAGCCACAGGCGAAGTAAACACCCATGTCGCGCTATTTCATCGATCGCCCGATCTTTGCCTATGTGCTGGCGATCGTCACGATGCTCGCGGGCATCCTGGCGATCCGCAGCCTGCCGATCGCACAGTTTCCCGCCATCGCACCGCCCGCCGTGTCGATCACCGCGACCTATCCGGGTG
>JAEWJQ010000291.1 GCA_023386515.1 Pseudomonadota bacterium
GTCGAGACGACACCGTTCGCCGCACGACTGGGCTATGAGGTGGTGATCAACTCGGACGAGGAGACGGGCTCGCTCAGCTCGGCCGAACTGCTGGTCGCTGCCGCGCGCGGCAAGATGGCAGGGCTGACCTACGAGCCCGCGCTGCCCGACGGCACGTTGGCAGGGGCGCGCGGCGGTACCGGCAATTTCTCCATCGTGGTCCGCGGCCGCAGCGCCCATGCCGGCCGCAATCCCGAGGATGGCCGCAATGCGCTGGTCGCGGCAGCCGATCTCGCCCTGCGGCTCGCCGCAGCGACGGGGGACGGCCTGAGCGTCAATCCGGCCAGGATCGACGGCGGCGGACCGAACAACGTCGTGCCCGATTTGGCGGTATTGCGCGTCAATTTCCGGCCGCGCGATTCGGCGGCGATCGCGCGGGCCGATGCCGCGATCGCGGCGGCGATCGAGGCAGTGCGCACGACGCACGACGTCCATATCGCCCGCCACGGCAGCTTCAACCGACCGCCCAAGCCGATGACCGGGGCCAGCGAAACCCTCTTCTCTCAGGTCGCGGCGGCAGGACGCGACCTCGGGCTGACGGTCGGCTGGCGGACGACGGGCGGCGTCTGCGACGGCAACACCATCGCCGCGACGGGCGTGCCGGTCGTCGACACAATGGGCGTGCGCGGCGGCGCGATCCACTCGCCGGACGAATTTCTGATCGTCGACAGCTTGGTCGAACGGGCGGCGCTGTCGGTGCTGACGATCGCGCGGCTCGTGACAGGGGATGATGCATGACCTTCCGTATCCGCGCCGGCACGGGGCGCGACCTGTCGCACCTCTATGAGATGGCGAAGCTGACGGGTGGCGGCTTCACCAACCTGCCACCCGACCGCAAGGCGCTGCGCGCCAAATTGGAACGCAGCGAGGAGGCGTTCGCCAGCGACGGCGGGCCTCTGTCCGACGAACTGTTCGTGCTGATCCTGGAGAATGTCGCCACCGGCGAGGTGCGCGGCACCAGCCAGATCTTCACCCAGGTCGGTCAACAGCATCCCTTCTACAGCTATCGCATCGGCACGCTGACCCAGCACAGCCGCGAGCTCGGCCGCACGTTCCGGGCCGAGATGCTGACGCTGACCACGGATCTGGAAGGATCGTGCGAGGTCGGCGGCCTGTTCCTCCATCCCGGCGAGCGGGCCGGCGGACTGGGTCTGCTGCTCGCCCGCAGCCGCTATCTGTTCATCCGGGCGCATCGCGAGCGGTTCGCCGATCGCATCCTCGCCGAGCTGCGCGGCGTCATCGACGAGGCGGGTGGATCGCCCTTCTGGGACGGGCTCGCCGGCCGCTTCTTCGGCATGAACTTCCAGGATGCCGACCAGTTCAATGCCGTCAACGGTCACCAGTTCATCGCCGACCTGATGCCCAAACACCCGATCTACACCGCGATGTTGTCCGAGGCGGCGCGGGGCGCGATCGGCCTGCCGCATCCAAGCGGCCGCGCGGCGATGCGCATGCTGGAAAACGAGGGGTTCCACTTCGAGAATTACGTCGACATCTTCGACGGCGGGCCGACGATGACCGCCCGCACCGACCGTGTCCGGTCGATCGCCGAGGCACGGGCGAGCCGGATCGTCGCCATCGACGGCGAAGGCGGCATCGAATCGCTCGTCGCGGTCGGCCGGCTCGACGACTTCCGCTGCGCCTACGGCTGCGTCCGCGAAGTCGGCGAGCGGATCGTGCTCTCCGCCGACTGCGCCGATTTGCTCGGCGTCGGCGAAGACGACCTCGTCCTCCACGTTCCGCGTTGGTGACCGCCATGATGACCGAGATCAACTTCGACGGCATCGTCGGGCCGAGCCACAATTATGCCGGCCTCTCGGCGGGCAATCTCGCCGCGACCAGCAACGCCGGCCAGCTGTCGCATCCCCGCGCGGCAGCGCTTGAGGGACTGGCGAAGATGCGGGCCAATCTGGCGCTGGGGCTGACTCAGGGCATTCTGCTGCCGCACCGGCGGCCGGATCGGGACTGGCTCGCCCGACTTTCGACCAGCTACGAGAAGGCGTCACCCTTGCTGCAAGCGCAGGCGATGTCCGCCTCGGCGATGTGGGCGGCGAATGCGGCGACGGTATCGCCCGCCATGGATAGCGCCGACGGTCGCTGCCATCTCAGCGTCGCCAATCTGATGACCATGCCGCATCGCAGTCATGAATGGCCGGAGACGCTGGCGCAGCTTCGCCTCGCCTTTGCCGATCCTGCCTTCGTGGTGCACGGTCCGGTGCCCGCGCCCTTCGGCGATGAAGGCGCGGCCAACCACATGCGGCTGTGTCCGGAGCATGGCGCGCCCGGGATCGAGGTGTTCGTCTATACGCTCCCTGGAGGTCCCTTCCCCGCACGCCAGCATCCCGAGGCGAGCGCGACGGTGGCGCGGCGGCACGGGCTCGATCCCGCGCGGACGCTGTTCGTCGAGCAATCCCCTGCGGCGATCGCAGCCGGTGCCTTCCACAACGACGTGGTCGCGGTCGCCAACGAGCGCGTCTTGCTGGCGCACGAACAGGCGTTTGCGGACCGCGACGGCGTTTATGCCGAGCTGCGCCGGCTGATGCCGGAGGTGGAGATCGTCGAAGTGCCGGCGGCCGAAGTCAGCCTCGCCGATGCGATCGCCTCCTATCTGTTCAATGCGCAACTGGTCACCACCGCGGATGGACCGACGCTGATCGTGCCGGCGGAAGCGCGCGCCAATGCGGCGGTGTGGAACTGGCTCGAACGGTATCGCGCCGGCAACGGTCCGATCCGCCGCGTGGAGGTGGTAGATGTCAAAGAGTCGATGGCGAACGGCGGTGGGCCGGCGTGCCTGCGGCTGCGCGTCGTCGCCGATCCGGCGACGGTCGATCCGCGCTTCCTGGTCGATCCGGCCCGGCTCGACCAGATCGAGGCGGTGGTACGTCACTGGTGGCCGGAGGCGATCGATCCCGCCGCGCTCGGCGATCCGGCGCTGGTCGCCGCGGTCGAAGCCGCGCACGACGCGTTGCTGGCGGCTCTCGACCTGTCGGGTTACCTGACAGGTAACCACATCGGCTAACCTGCGAAGCGCGGTTTTCTGCGGTTGGCATCGATCGTGCTTAACATTCAATCATGTGGAGCCGCATTCGCCGCCTGTTCGTCATAAAGACCAAGTTCGAGGCGTTCCTCGTCATCTATGCGCTAGCCCTCGGCGCGGTCGAACGCGGGGTGCACTACCTTCAGCTCTACCCCGGCTATGGTGGCTGGCTGCTGTTCGCGGTCTGCCCGATCTCCGTGTTCATGGTCGGCGGCATCCTGATCGACGCGGCGGAGCGACGTCAGCACGAATGACGCGTGCGGCTTTCGCCGCCAACAGGACAAGTTTGTCGCATTGCAGCTACATCCGCTTATCTGGGCACGGATGAGTGG
>JAEWJQ010000318.1 GCA_023386515.1 Pseudomonadota bacterium
CTCCGGCGCCGTCGGGGGAGACGCCGGCCGCGGCACCGTCACGTGCCGATCCGGAGGATAGCCCGGTCGCCGCCTGCGACGCCGGCCCGTCGGACTTCAAGTCGCGCGTCGCACGGTTCGAGCGCGAGTTGCTCGCCCGCGCGCTGGCGGAGCACCGCTTCAACCAGCGCGCCACTGCGGATTCGCTCGGTCTTACCTACGATCAGTTGCGCCATGCACTGCGGCGGCACGACCTGATCAATGCCGGCGGGTGAGACGCGCTCGCCTGTCGCGCTATCGGGCATTCCCGCGAAGCCGGAAATCCAGAGACGCTGACGTGACACCCCTTGGCCCGACCTGCGTGTCTGGGTCCCCGCCTGCGCGGGGATGACGGCTAGGGTGGGCGCCTCTTCACCCAGCGGCGCGAACATCATCACGCTTGCGTAACGGCGCGGGAGCATTAACCCGCCTGCTGCGTTGACGGGCGCGAACCCCGTTCCATATCAGGAGGCCCAAAGCCATGGCATTCGAACTGCCGCCGCTCCCCTACGACTATGACGCGCTGGAACCGGTCATCTCGAAGGAGACGATGACCTTCCACCACGACAAGCATCATGCGGCCTATACCGCCAAGCTCAATGAGGGCGTCGAGAAGGACGCCTCGCTCGCCGGCAAGTCGATCGAGGACATCCTCGCCACCATCTCGTCGCAGCCGCCGCTCGTCCGCAACAATGGTGGCGGCTATTGGAACCACGACTTCTTCTGGAAGATCATGGGGCCGAAGGGCACGACCCAGCCGTCGGGTGCGCTGAAGGCGGCGATCGACGCCTATGGCGGGCTCGACAAGCTGAAGGAGGATTTCAACACCAAGGGCGCGGGCCAGTTCGGTTCGGGTTGGGCCTGGGTGATCAAGACCGCCGACGGCACGCTGAAGGTCACCTCGACGCCGAACCAGGACAATCCCCTGATGGACGTGGTCGAGGATCGCGGTACGCCGATCCTCGGCAACGACGTGTGGGAACACGCCTATTACCTGACCTACAAGAACGATCGCCCCGGCTATCTCAAGGCCTGGTGGGACATCGTCAACTGGGACGAAGCGGGCAAGCGGTTCGACGCCGCCTGAGCCTTAGGCCGGTTGAATGGAGGGCGCTGCCGGCGACGGTGGCGCCCTTCGTGCTTTCCGCCCGATGCCGATTAGCGCATTTACCATATTCCCTTGGTGCAACGATACCAGGAACGGGGCCGATACGGACACGTTGGCGTGCCGCAATTCCCACCGGTTCGCGCCCGCTGACGGACGCGCCGGCCAATAGGAGGCGAGGCATGACGGTCCATCAGCCCATTCAGCCAGCGACCGATCGTCGCTTTCGGACCGCAGCGGAGGTGGAGCGGCCGCGGCCGGTCGCACTCGCCCGCCGGCTGGCGGCGGAAGCGATCGGCACCTTCTGGCTGGTCCTCGGCGGCTGCGGCGCCGCGGTACTCGCCGCGGGAGCGGGCGTGCCGGGCAGCATCGGCATGGCCGGCGTCGCACTCGCCTTCGGCCTGACCGTCTTCACCATGGCCTTTGCCGTCGGCTTCATCTCCGGCGGCCATTTCAATCCCGCGGTGAGCATTGGCCTGACGGTCGCCGGACGCTTCGCGGCGCGCGATCTGCCTGGCTATGTCGTGGCGCAGCTGGCCGGTGCGATCCTCGCCAGCGCCGCGCTCGCCGTCCTTGCCGGCGGTGCGCCGGGCTTCGACCTCGTCGCCAGCGGCTTGGCCGCCAACGGCTATGGCGCGCATTCGCCCGGTCATTACAGCTTGGCGACGGCCTTTCTGGCGGAGGCGCTGCTGACCGCAGGCTTTCTGATCGTCATCCTCGGTGCCACCGACCAGCGCTCGTCCGGCCCGTTCGCGCCGCTGTCGATCGGCCTGGCACTGACGCTGATCCATTTGATCTCGATCCCGATCGACAATACCTCGGTCAATCCGGCACGCAGCACCGGCCCGGCGCTGTTCATGGGCGGCTGGGCCCTGTCGCAGCTGTGGCTGTTCTGGATCGCACCGATCGCCGGGGCGGCGGTCGCCGGCCTTGGCGCTCGCTGGCTGTTCGCCCACAAGCGCGAGGATCAGTCGCCGGGGCCGATCAGTGATCAGCCGGTCGAGCGCCTGATCGACGACGGCCGCGTCACCATGGTGTGAGCGACCCGCCGCCGTGGGTCATTCCTGCGGCGGCACGGTCGTTGCCGCGTCTTCGGTGGTCAGGCCGTGGCGCAGCAGCATCGGCACGTTGGCGAAGGCGAACAGCAGCGTCAGCGGGATCGCCCCCCACAGCTTGAACCCGACCCAGAAATCCCAGCTGGTCGAGCGCCATACCGTCTCGTTCAACGCGGCCATGAACAGGAAGAACAGCGCCCAGTTGCGCGTCAGCTTGCGCCATCCTTCCGCCGTCAGGCCGGGATAGGCGGCGCCGAGCAGCCCCTCGAGCAGCGGCCGCCCGCTGAGCAGGCCATAGCCGAGCACCGCGGCGAACATCGCATAGACGAAGGTCGGCTTCATCTGGATGAACTTGGGGTCGTGGAACCAGACGGTCAGTCCGCCGAAGATCACCACAAAGGCGCCGGAGATCCACAGCATCGGCGATACCTTGCCGAGCTTCACCCGCGACACGACCATCGCCACTACCGTCGCCAGCACGAAGGCGACCGTCGCGACGACCACCCGCGCGATCACCAGCGCGCCGGCGCGGTCCAGATCCGACAGGAAGCCGGTCGACGCGCCGACCAGCCGCATCGCCAGGGCGGAGGGAAACAGGAAATTCGCCGCGAAGAAGACGAGCAAAGGCCCGTATTCCACGCCGAGGCGAACGCCGGGAGAGCCCTTTTGCGTCATGCGATAGAGTCCTTCGCCGTGGTCCGGCGTTCTGTCGTCGTCGCGCAACCAAAGGTCATCACTTGCGCACTCCCGCATCGACGCCGGCGATGATCCGGCTGACCTCTTGGGGATCGAACGGCCTGAGGTCCGTCATCCCCTCGCCGACGCCGATCGCATGGATCGGCAGGCCGTATTTCTCCGCCGCGGCGACCAGCACACCGCCGCGCGCGGTGCCGTCGAGCTTGGTCATGACGAGGCCGGTGACGCCCGCCACCTCCTTGAACACTTCGATCTGGCTGAGCGCATTCTGGCCGGTGGTGGCGTCGAGCACGAGCACCACGTCGTGCGGGCTCGCCGGGTTGATCCGGCCCAGCACGCGGCGGATCTTGGCCAGCTCGTACATCAGCTCGCGCTTGTTCTGCAGGCGGCCGGCGGTGTCGACGATCAGCACGTCCATGCCCGTCACCGTCGCCTTCTTGAC
>JAEWJQ010000330.1 GCA_023386515.1 Pseudomonadota bacterium
GCGGTCGCGCACGGCGGCGTTCGCGCTGGTGGATGCTCGGCGCGCCCGCGCTGGTGCTGGTGGCCGGCACCGCATTGGGTCTGACCGCGATCCGCGAGGGGTGGCAGCCGCCGGTGGCGACGACCCGTCCGGCGATAGCCGATGCCTATCGTGTGCGGACTCCCGACATGGCAAGCCGGCCGAGCGGCGTGGCCGCCACGGTCGAGCCGGAGAGCGTCACCGCCGCTCCGGCGCCCGATGCGCGCATCAACGAGGTCGATGCGCAGCGCCCGGTTGCGCATGATGAAGGCTTGCCACCGAGCAATGCGCCGGCGATGCGCCCACCGACGCAACAGATCGTTCCCGCGACGCGGTCCGCGTCGGCCCGCGATCCGGCGCCGGCGTGGCGCCGACGTGGCGGCGGCGTGGCCGTGTCGGATTGCCCCCCGGGCAGCCTGGACAATCGCTGCATCTACCAGGACGTGCTCGCGGCGCATGGCCGCCTGTTCCGGGCCTTCGAACGTGCCAAGGAGGATGGCGTGAGCAACCGCGACCTGACCGCCGTGACCCGGCGCTGGCGCGAGGCACGCGATCGGGCGGAAGACGATCCGGACGGTGCGATCCGCCGCTACAACCAGCTGGCCGATCAGCTGGATGACCTGCGGCAGGACACGCGGCCATGACGGACACGGCCATGAAGGCGGCGCCGCGCGCCGAGGTCATCTGGATGCGCGATCATCCCCCTTCGCGACGCGCGAAGTCGACCGGCGGGCGGGTGATCTACGCCATCGGCGATGTGCACGGCTGCTACGAGCAGCTGGTCGCCCTGTTCGAGGCCATCGTCGCCGATCTCACCCAGTCGGATGGGGCGACGCCGGCCTCGGTGATCTTGTGTGGCGATTATGTCGATCGCGGGCCCGATTCGGCCAAGGTGCTCGACGCTCTGGTGTGGCTCAGACGGCGGGCGCCATTCGACGTGGCCTTCCTGCGCGGCAACCACGAGGCGATGCTGCTGCAATTTCTCGAGCGGCCCGATCAGGCCCTGCTGTGGCTGGAGCATGACGGGATCGGGACGCTCTCCTCCTATGGGGTCGAGGCTGCGCCGGAAGAGGATTGCTATCAGCTTCGCGATCGGTTGCTCGACGCGATGCCGGCAGCGCATCTCGCGCTGTTGCGCGCTCTGCCCGTGCGTCTGGTCCGCGGCGATTACGTCTTCGTCCACGCCGGGCTGAGGCCCGGGGTCGCGCTGGCGCGGCAAAGCGACGAGGATTGTCTGTGGATCGGCGACGACTTCCTGCGGCGGGATCGTCGGTTCGAAAAGATCGTCGTCCATGGTCATAGCTGGCGATCGGATCGGCCGGAGGTGACGGACAACCGCATCGGCATCGATACCGGCGTCTATGCGACGGGGGTGCTGACCGCAGTCCGGCTGGACGGCGCGCGCATCGCTTTCGTGCAGGCGCGATGTACGCCGGATGGCGCGGCGGCCATGGCGCAGGGCGATCCGAGCTGACGCTGCGACGCGTCGGCGTCAGCCGCGCTCGAACGCAGGAGCCGGATCGCCGTGCGCGACCGTGGCGACACCGGCGGTCTGCAACGGGGCATCGGCGCGGGTGACATAGGGGACGGTGCGGAAGCTGGCCCGCCACGCATCGCGGGTGACGTCGCAGAGCAGATAGCCGCGGCGATCGTTGGTCCAGGCAAGATAGGGGTTGCGCGCGCGGATGCGCTCCTCGCCGTGGCGCTTGTCGGCACCGTCGCCGCCCGAGCTGATCGAGGTGCTGACGAATTCGGTCGCCACGCTGCGCCCGGTGCCGCCGTCGCGGCGCAGTTGGCCGGCATAGTTCTGATGTTCGTCGCCGGTCAGCACGATCGCGCCCGGCACGCCGTCGAGCATCGCTAGCACCCGCTCGCGTGGACGATCATAGCCGCCCCAGCTGTCCATGTTGCGGATCGCGGCAGGCTCCTCGGCGGTGCGGCGATCGAGCGGCATCATCACCACCTGTTGTGCCAGCACCTGCCAGCGCGCCGCCCGCTGCTTGATCGCATCGCCAAGCCAGGCTTCCTGCTTGAGGCCCATCACCTGCGCCTGTGGGTCGGCGACGCCCTTGCAGATCGTGCGGAAACCGTCGCCGCACGGCTGGTCGGTGCGGAACTGGCGCGTATCGAGCAGGTGCAGGTCGACGAGATCACCGACCAGCGCGCGGCGGTAGAGCTGCATGCCGCCGGCAACGGGGAAGGCGCTGCGGCGCATCGGCATGTTCTCGTAATAGGCCTGGAAGGCGGCGGCGCGGCGCAGCGCGAACACCTCCGGCGCGTCGCCTTCCTGGTCGGTCAGGCCGACCCAATTGTTCTCCACCTCATGATCGTCGAAGGTGGTGAACCAGGCGGCGGCGGCGTGCGCCGCCTGCAGATCGGGATCGAGCTTGTATTGGGCATAGCGCCGCCGATAGTCGGCGAGATCGAACAGCTGCTGCCCGGCGTGCGCGCGGACGAAGGGCGCCGGTTTGCCGTCATAGCCGATCGCCGTTGGCGAGCCGCGTCCTTCGTAGATGTAATCGCCGTAATGGAAGACGAAGGCGGGATCCTCGCCGGCGAGATGGCGATAGGCGGTGTACAGGCCATGTTCGTAATTCTGGCAGCCGGCGACGGCGAAGCGCAGCCGGTCGAGCCGCGTGCCGGCGGCAGGCAGGGTCCGCGCCCGACCGGCGATCGAGCGTTCGCGGCCGACGGT
>JAEWJQ010000342.1 GCA_023386515.1 Pseudomonadota bacterium
ATCCTAGCGATTACGGCATCGCGGCGCTCGATCTGCGCGACGGCTCGGCCGTGTCCCTGAACGGCGACATCGCCTATCCGATGGCGAGCACGGTCAAGCTCGCGATCGCCGGCGTCTATCTCGCCGATGTCGATCACGGCCGCCGCCGCCTGACCGATATGGTCGCCGGACGGTCTGCATCCACCCTTCTCGAAGCGATGATCATCCGCAGCGATAATCGCGCCGCCGACCTGCTCCTTGCCACGGTGGGCGGACCGGCGGCCGTTCAGCAATGGCTGTCTGCCAATGGCATCGCCGGCATTCGCGTCGACCGCAGTATCGCGCAGTTGTTGCGCGAGCGCGGCCATTTGCTCGACAGCAAGGACGTGGCCACGCCCAACGCCATGGTATCCCTGCTGTACAAACTGAACAACGGGTCGTTGCTCACGGCGGACAGCCGCGCCCTGCTGTTCAGCCTGATGGGGCGATGCGCGACCGGCACCCGCCGGATTCGCGCGCTCCTGCCCGCAGGTACGCGGGTCGAGGACAAGACCGGCACGCTCGACGGCATCACCAACGACGTCGGGTTCATCACCATGCCCGACGGTCGCCGGCTTGCCGTGGCGGTTTTCGCAAGAGGCGGCCGCGATCGCCAACTCGGCATCGCTCAAGTAGCTCGGGCGATCTACGACCGCTTCGCCGATGCCGAGCGCAACGCCCTGACACTGTTCATGCAGCTCAAATAGACCAACGGCGGGAGCGAAATTCGGCGCGCTGCAAGATGGGCCTCGATCGGGGACCAGTGCGCACATATCTGGCTCCGGCGCGCTTCGAGCGCAGCATGGCCCGACATGGCGCTGGCGTTCCAGCCGCTCACGAGAACCGCTGTTGGCCCTGCGCGGTGGGAAACATGATGCTCTTCAGAACTGGCTGGGGCGGCAGGATTCGAACCTGCGTATGACGGTACCAAAAACCGTTGCCTTACCGCTTGGCGACGCCCCAGCAAGAAGGGTGGCCTTATAGCCGCCGCGGCGGAGTTGGGAAGCCCCGCCGATCACCGTTTTTCGCGTGTCGCGCCTCAGTCCAGCCGCTGCAACCAGCCATGCGGTTCGGCGATCCGGCCGCGTTGGATCGCGGTCAGCGAATCCAGCATGCGCTGGGTCAGTTGGCCGGTGCCCCCCGAACCGATCGTGAAGCGGCCCTCCGGACTCGCCACGGTGCCGATCGGCGTCACCACCGCCGCGGTGCCGCAGGCGAA
Source organism: Pseudomonadota bacterium (assembly GCA_023386515.1). The sequence goes on from JAEWJQ010000342.1 coordinate 1,238, forward strand.
GGCTTCGGTGAGCCGGCCGCTCGCCGCATCCGCACGCCATTGGTCGAGGCTGTACAGCTCCTCGCGCACGGTGATGCCCTGATCGCGGGCAATGCGGATGATCGAATCGCGCGTGATGCCGGGCAGGATCGTGCCGGTCAGCGGCGGGGTGACAGGCTGCCGTCGTCGAACACGAAGAAGATGTTCATGCCGCCCAGTTCTTCGATCCAGCGGCGCTCGACCGCATCGAGGAAGACGACCTGGTCGCAGCCCTGGCGGATCGCTTCCGACTGGGCGGCGAGGCTGGCGGCATAATTGCCGCCGCACTTCGCGGCGCCGGTGCCGCCGGGTGCCGCCCGGCTATAGTCCTGGCTGACCCAGATGGAGACGGCCCGCGCGCCCCCCTTCCAATAGGCGCCGACCGAGGAGGCGATCACCATGTAGATATATTCGGCCGACGGCTTGACGCCGAGGAACGCCTCGCTGGCGATCATGAACGGCCGGAGATAGAGCGCGCCGCCGTCGATCGTCGGAATCCAGTCGCGCTCGGTGGCGACGAGCCGGCGACAGCTTTCCAGGAATAGCGCGTCGGGCAGTTCGGGCATCGCCAGCCGCCGCGCCGAATCGCGGAAGCGCCGGGCATTGGCATCGGCGCGGAACAGCGCGATGTCGCCGTCGTCGAGCCGATAGGCCTTCAGCCCCTCGAAGATTTCCTGCGCATAGTGGAGGACCGCCGTCGACGGGTCGACGGTGAGGGGCGCGCGGGCGGTGATCTGCGCATCGTGCCAGCCTTTGCCCTCGGTATAGCGGATCAGCGCCATATGGTCGGTAAAGACGCGGCCGAAGCCGGGATCGACGAGCCGCGCCGCCCGCTCATTGGCCGCGACCGGGGTCTGGCTGGGATCGAAACGAAAGGCGGGAAGATCGGCTGTCATCATCATCCTTCAGGCTTTCGGGGTTGCAGTCGGGTAGGAGCGGTGGCTAAACCGGTCAACATGGCTGCCACAGCTCTCTCCTCCGCCCCCGCCCAATTCCTCCGCGAGTCCGAACTCCGCCGCGGGATGGAACTGCTCTATTTCGGTCACAGTCACCTCACCCGCTCCGTCGATCAGGGCCTCGCCGCGCAAGGTCTGGGTCGGGCCCATCACCGTGCGCTCTACTTCATCGCCCGCAAGCCCGACCTGACGGTCAGCGAATTGCTGGCGCTGCTGGCGATCACCAAACAGTCGCTTGGCCGCGTACTCAACGAGCTCAACGACCGCAAGCTGGTCGAGGCCCGGCCCGGCGAGCGCGACCGGCGCCAGCGGCTGCTGCGGCTGACCGCGGAGGGCGTGCGGATGGAGGCGGAGCTGTTCGAGGCGGTGCGCACGCGCATGTCCGCGGCCTATCAATCGGCCGGCCAGGATGCCGTGTCGGGCTATTGGGCGGTGCTGGAAGGCATGATCCCCGACGCCGAGCGCGCCCATATCGAAGCCTTGCGCAACTGATCGTCGGTCGGGTCACCGGCCGAGGCTACAGATGCAGTTCCCATCCCGCGCCGAAGGTCTGCGGGTTGCCGAGAAACGCGCGCTGCACGCCATAGGCACGATATTGGATGTAGCGCGCATCGAGCAGGTTCTGCGCGAAGGCGAAAGCCGTCCAGCGGCCCGTGTCATAGCCGAGCCGGGCGTTGACCACGGTCCGTCCCGGCACGCGCGACCGCCCCTGCTCGATGCCGACGTCGGTGAACACCGGCCCGCGATAATTGCCGTTGAGATTGGCGTGCCAGCGGCCGGCATGGCCATCGATCCCGCCGGCCAGCGTCAGGCGCGCCGCATAGGGAAACTGGCTGCCGGCTAGTTCGACCTGGCTTGTCGAGCCCGTCGGCAGGGTGAAAGAATCGTAGCGGGTGCGCACGGTGCCCGCAGTTCCATAGGCGTCGAGGTGGCGGTCGATCCGCGCCTGCACTTCCAATACGCCGCCGTAGAGGTGTGAAGCGCCTGCATTGACCGTATTATAATCGTAAGCGGTGCGCCCGAAATAGGCGACGACCTGCTGCTGGCGCCAGTCGATGTAGAAGGCATTGGCGTTGAGCGACAGCCGCCCTCCCCACCAGCGCGAGCGTAGGGACGCTTCGTAATTCCAGCTATATTCCGGCTCATAGGGCACGAGCGTGGCCCGGGCCGGATTCTGCGCCGATCCTCCCGACCGATAGGCGCGCTGGACGGTGAAGGCGGTCGAAAGATCGGGCGACCAGGCCATGCTGACGCCGACCTTCGGCAGGAAGGCGTCGAAGCGGCGCGCCCGGCTCGCCGGGGCGGCGGCCGCATCGGCGACGATCCCCAGCACGCCGCGATTGATCGCGCCCACCGCCGCATAGACCGGCGTACCGGGCCGGGCGAAGGCCGCCGGATCGGGCAACTGCCCGGTGAAGGCGGTGTCGGTCTGCGCCCCGTAGCGATTCTCCTCATGGTCGTAGCGCAGGCCGGCGAGCAGCGACAGGCGATCGGTCACGCGCAGCCGCAGGTCGCCGAACAGCGCCGCATTGCGCACGCGTTCGGGCTGGTCCGCGGAATAATGGACCTGGATCCACGGCAGCGCACGGGCATAAGCGGTGGCCAGCTGGCTGGCCGCGGTAGCGGGAAACCCTCCGCCCCGCAGCAGGCCGGCGATCGTACCGACCGGCGTCGGTACGGCCACACGGCTGTCGGCGACGAGGCCGCCGGCGCGGCTATAGGCCCAGGCGCCGAGCACGCCGCTCAGCCGCGGTGCATCGATGTTGAGCCGCAGTTCCTCCGTCCACGTCCGGAAACTGTTGTCGTTCATGAAGGCCAGCCGATCGACCGGCGTGCCGTCGCCGTCGGCGACGATGATCGCCGTGGTGCGGTTGAACGAGGTGGTGCTGCTCAGGCGCAGCCCGCTGCCGATCGGATAGCCGATCGGCAGGCCGGCGATGTCGCTGCTGACATAGCCGCGATCCGGCCGGTCGCCGCGGACGTGGCGATCGACGAAATAGTTCGCCTGGTCGATGTCGACATATTGGAACATGTAACCGCCGTCGCGTCGTACCCGGTTCGCCGTCGCCTGGACGTCCAGTCCCGGCAGCGCGGCGGGGGTCCAGTGCAGCTTGGCGCGCAGGTTGAGCGAGCGCAGCGCATCGGCATAATCGCCGATGGTCAGGTTGCGGACGATGCCGCGATCGGCACGCTGCTCCGCCGACAAGCGCAGGCCCAGTTC
>JAEWJQ010000365.1 GCA_023386515.1 Pseudomonadota bacterium
GCGGTCGCCATCATCAGCAGGAAGATGACGACGCCGCGCAGCCACACCATCTCGCGCGGCGCCTTGTACGAGCCGTAATAGAGGCCGCGGCCGAGGTGGATGTAGACGACGGCCAGGAACATCGACGCGCCGTTGGCGTGCGCATAGCGCAGGAACCAGCCGGCGTTGACGTCGCGCATGATGCTTTCGACCGAGCCGAAGGCGACGCCGGCATTGGCGGCATAATGCATCGCCAGCACGATGCCGGTGACGATCTGGATCGCCAGCGCGGCGCCGGCGAGCACACCGAAGTTCCAGAAATAATTGAGGTTGCGCGGCACCGGATAGCCCGCACCGACGGCATTGTAGACGAGGCGCGGCAGCGGCAGCTTCTCGTCCAGCCAGCGCATCAGCGGCTGTTTCGGTTCGTAATGCTTGGCCCAGGGAAAGCTCATGTCTCGGGTCTCCCTTAGCTGGCCGCGCCGACCGTAACGGTCGTGTCGGTGTCGAATTTGTAGTCGGGCACGACGAGGTTCTTCGGCGCCGGTCCCTGGCGGATGCGCGCGGCGGTGTCGTAGGCCGAACCGTGGCATGGGCAGAAATAGCCGCCGAACGGACCGCGGTTCTCGCCTTCGCCCGCGCCCAGCGGCACGCAACCAAGATGGGTGCAGACGCCCAGCGTGATCAGCCAATTCTCCTTGCCTGCCTTGGTCCGCTCGGCGAGCGTCTGCGGATCGCGCAGCGTCTTGATGTCGACCTTGTTCGCCTCCGCGATCTCCGCAGGCGTCAGGTTGCGCACGAACAGCGGCTGCTTGCGGAACTGCGCCTTGATCGCCTGGCCGGGCGCGATCTTGGAAATGTCGATCTCGGTCGTCGACTGGGCGAGCACGTCAGCCGACGGGTTCATCTGGTTGATCAGCGGCAGCACGATCGCGACCGCGCCGACGCCGGCGAATGACACGGCGGCGATGTTGATGAAGTCGCGGCGACGGGGATCGGCGACCTCCTCGTGGAACGGCTCCGGCGATTCACCGGGAGGCACCATGCTGTCAGTCGCCATGCGTCTCTCACCCTAACCGTCTTTATTGCGGAGAAGTCATCCCTGCCGTTCCGTGCGGAACCCGCGGAAGTGATGCCCCCGTCCGTGCCTCGCCATCCCCTTGGCAGGCCGATCGGGTGATAGACGGCGCGTGCGCGCTTTGCCAACAGGCTTTTTGCGCGAACCGCCGGCGGCAGGGGCGGCGAACCCGTCGCGACGGTTCCCGCGGCCGGCGCTCCGCCCTATTCCCGCGCGATGCGCATCGCTTTGTACGAACCCGATATCGCCGGCAATGTCGGCACGTTGATCCGCCTCGGCGCCTGTATGGGGATCGGCATCGACCTGATCGAGCCGATGGGCTTTCCGTTCGGCGACCGGGCGATGGCGCGCGCCGGGATGGACTATGTCGCGCAGGCGGAAGTGCGCCGTCATGCCGACTTCCCGGCCTTTCTCGCCGCCACGGCGGGACGGATCGTCTTGCTGACCACCGCCGGGGCGACACCGCTGCCGGCGATGGCCTTCCTGCCCGACGACATATTGCTGCTGGGCAGCGAGGGCGCCGGCGTTCCCCCGCACGTCCATGCCCGGGCCGATGCGCGCGTGCGCGTGCCGATGCGCCCAGGCGTGCGTTCGCTCAACGTCGCGATCGCCGGCGCCATCGTGCTGGGCGAGGCGCTGCGCCAGACCGACGGCTGGCCGATCCTCGACAACTTTCCAACAAGCAACTGAAATTCAATATAAATCAAAACGACTGCGATGCATTGGCGCTAGCAGCGGCGGACTGTCCGTCCGGAACCGCACACTTGCCCGATCGTCTGCCGACCCACCGTCTTCACGAATTCACCACGCTCACCCCCGGCGAGGTGGAGCAGATCCGCGCGCTCGGCGAGCCGCCGGTCCGGCTGCCGCGGCACGGCATCGTCCGCCGGGAAGGTGAGCCGGCGCATGCCCTGTGGCTGCTGATCGACGGATGGGTCGCCTCCTCGATGCTGTTGCCCGACGGCGAACGGCAGATCGTCAAACTGCACCTGCCGGGCGACATGCTCGGCACCGCAAGCCTCAGCCTGACGCACGCCGCCGACACGCTGACGGCGCTGACCGCGATCACGATCAGCCGCGTGCCCGCGGCCGCGTTCGGCCAATTGTTCATGGCGAACCCGCGCTTCGCCGCCTGCATGTTTTTGAGCGCGCAGCGCGAGCGGGTGTCGCTGATGGACCGGCTGGCCGTGATCGGCCGCACCTCGGCGGTGCAGCGACTGGCGGCGTTGCTGCTCGACCTCAGCACGCGGCTGGCGTCGGCGGGCAGCACCGCGGCCGAGACGTTCGAGATGCCGGTGACGCAGGAACAGATCGGCGATTACCTGGGCCTGACCGGAGTCCATGTGAACCGGATGATCCGCCAGTTGGAGAGCGAGGGCGTCATCGTCCGCACCCGGCAGCGGATCACCATCGCGCAACCGGACAAGCTGCGTCGCATCGCCGCCGCCCATGATCGCGAACCGATGCGCGATCCCGAATGGCTGGCGAGCGTTCAACCCGGCGTGTGATCGGTGCCACCGCCGCGGCTTCATTTCCCGCCGCCACTTGCCTAAAGCCCGGCCCATGATCGCACTCGACGAGCAGCAG
>JAEWJQ010000009.1 GCA_023386515.1 Pseudomonadota bacterium
CCCGACGGCGGCCGATCGGCTGGCGCCCGGCCGAACGCCGGGTCGGGCGTCGCGCTCATCGTGAAGGTCAGCGTGCCGCCCTGCATCAGCTCGGCGTGACCGATCCAGTTCTTGCTCCACGGTCGGCCATTGCGGCGGATCGCGGTGACATAGGGCGTGTCGGCGCGGTTGCCCAACGCCTCGATCACCAGCCGCTTGGCGCCGGGCAGGCGGATCGTCGCACGCTCGAACAGGGGCGAGCCGAAGACGTAGACCGCCTCGACCGGATCGACCGGGTAGAAGCCGAGCGCGGAGAGGATGAACCAGGCGCTCATCTGGCCGCAATCGTCGTTGCCGATGACGCCGTCGGGATCGTTCTTGTACATCTCCGTGCACAGCCGCCGCACCATCGCCTGCGTCTTCCACGCCGCACCCGTGAAGGCGTAAAGATAAGCGACGTGATGGTCGGGTTCGTTGCCATGGGCGTATTGGCCGACCAGCCCGGAGATGTCCGGCGGCGCGTTCTTCGGCAGCGTCGACGGCGCGGTGAACAAAGCGTCGAGCTTCGCCTCGAACTTCGCATCGCCGCCCATATGGTCGATCAGGCCATAGACGTCATGCTGGTTGAGGAAGGTCGCCTGCCAGCCGTTCGCCTCGGTATAGTCGCGCCACCAGGGTTTGGGCATGTGGCCGAGCTGGACGGGGTCGTAGGGCGTCCACCAGCTGCCGTCGGCGAAGCGCGGCCGGGCGAAGCCGATGCGGGCATCGATGACGTTGCGCCAGTTGCGCGAGCGCTGGAGCAGCCGGTCCGCCTCCGCCGTCTTGCCCGCCGCGCGGGCGAGATGGGAGGACGCCCAGTCGTCATAGGCATATTCCTGCGTCCGGCTGACGCTTTCGAACCAGGCGTCGGCGGGGACATAGCCCTTGGCGTCGTAGAGGTCGCGGCCCTTGCTGTTGTCGAGGTCGGGCGCGGTGAAGTCGAACGAGCGTTTCGCGATCGCCGGCCAGGCGGCGGCATAGTCGCCGGGGATGCCCTTGGCCTGCGCCTCGGCAAGCACGGACACCGAATGCCAGCCGATCATGCAACCGGTCTCGACCGCCTGCAGCGGCCAGACCGGCGGTCCATAGGGGCTTTGCTGGCTCTGGCGGATCAGGTCGGCGACGAGGCTGGCGGCATGGTCGGGCGCGACGATGGTGAGCAGCGGATGCAGCGCGCGATACGTGTCCCACAGCGAATAGGTGCTGTAGGCGGCTTGACCCGTCGGCAGGCGATGCACCGCCTTGTCCATGCCGACATAGCGGCCGTCGACGTCGGAAAACAGCGTCGGCGCCAGCTGCGCATGGTAGAGCGCGGAGGCCATGATCGTCCGCTGGTCGGCGGTGCCGCCCTCGACCTGCACGACGTCGAGCGCTGCCGCCCAGGCGGCACGGGCGGCGCGGCGGGTGCGGTCGAAATCCCAGTGCGATGCTTCCGCGGCGAGATTGGCACGCGCCCCGGCGACGTCGACCGCGGAGATGCCGCAACGGGCGAGGATCGGCGCGGCGCCGGCCTTGTCATAATGCAGCACCGCCTTCAGCCGGTTGCCGGCGATCCGTCGCGTGCCGGCGGGCTGCTCGGCGTCGCTGTCGCCGTAGAAGGTTATGCGGTCGGGCCGGCGCGACAGCTGCAGCGCGAAATGGATATGGCGGCCCTTCGCCCAGCGGTTGACCGTGCGGCCGCCGGTGATCGTGCCGTCCGGCTCGACCGCGAGCGTCGCATTGGTGATCAGCGGCGGCTGATCGCTCGAATCGAGGATCAGGTGCGACAGGTCGATCAGGATATGCCCCGCACCCGCCGGAAAGGTGTAGCGGTGCCAGCCGGTGCGCTGCGTCACGGTCAGTTCGGCCTGCACGCCGCTTTCCAGCGTGACGCGATAATAGCCGGGCTCGGCCCGTTCGCCGTGGAAGCGCTGGCGGTACCCCTTGTCCGGGTCGTTCAGCGGCCCCGGCAGCAGCTCGACCGGGCCGCGCGTGGGGACGAGCAGCACGTCGAGCATGTCGCCGATGCCGGTGCCCGACAGATGGGTGTGGCTGAAGCCCATGATCGACGTGTCGCTGCGGTGATAGCCCGAGCAGGCGTCCCAGCGCTCGACGTCGGTGTCGGGGCCGAGCTGCACCATGCCATAGGGCAGCGAAGGGCCGGGATAGGTATGGCCGTGGCCGCCGGTGCCGACGAACAGGTTCGGCTCGGTCGGCGCCGTCCGCGCGGCGAAGGCGGGCAGCGGCAACGTGGCGGCGGCGGTGGAGGCGAGCAGCGTGCGGCGGGTGAGATGCGGCATCAGAACGCCTCCTGGAGGATGGCCGGCTGTGTCCGCGCGACCTGCACGACCAGTTCGCCGAACAGGCCGTTGGCCCAGGCGAACCAGTCGCGGGTGAATTTGGCCGGATTGTCGCGGTCGAAGGTTTCGTGGATGAAACCGGTGCCGCCGTCGGTGTCGCGGATCGTTTTCAGGCAGGTGCGGATGGTGCCCGCGTCGCGCGTCGATAGCGCACGGACGATCAACGACATCGGCCAGATCTGGCCCGGCCCGACGTGCGGTCCGCCGATCCCCTCGCCGGCGCGACCGCGGAAGAACCAGGGGTTGGCGGTGCTCCATGCCGCCGCCTCGGTCGCGCGCCACAAGGCGTCGTCGGGGGCGACGCAGCCGAGATAGGCGAGGCCGGACAGCGACGGCACGTTGGCGTCATCCATGAACAGCTGGTTGCCGAACCCGTCGACTTCATAGGCCCAGACTTCGCGTCCATCGGGCAGGCGCATCGTGCCGTGGCGGCGCAGCGCGGCGGCGACCTCGCCGGCCAGCGCTTCCGCGTCGCGCGCCAGCGCGTCGTCCTGACG
>JAEWJQ010000119.1 GCA_023386515.1 Pseudomonadota bacterium
AGGAGGTCGGCATCGATCCGCGTTCCGTCGTCGAGGGTCGCCGCCTGCCCGTCCCAGGCCGTCACCGTGCGGCCGGTTCTGAAGGTGACGCCCTTGCTCTCATGCAGCCGTCGGATCATCGCGCCGACCTCCGGCCCCGCCGTCTTCTCCAGCGGCACGTCGGCCTCTGATACCACCGTCACCGCCAGCTTGCGTCCGCCCAGCGACGCCGCGACCTCCAGTCCGATATAGCTGGACCCGATGACGATCGCCCGATGCCCTTCCCGCGCCGCCGCGATCAGCGCATCGGCATCGGCGAGCGTGCGCACGACATGCACGTCGTCGCGATTCGCGCCGTCGAACGACGGCAGGATCGGCTCGGCACCGGTGGCGAGCACCAGCCGGTCGTAGGGGATCGATTCACCTGCACCGAGTTGCACCGACCGCGCCTCGGGGTCGATCCCCGTCACCCGCGTCGCGAGGCGGATCGTCGCGCCTTTCGGCTCGGGCAGGGCAAGTTCGTCCCGCTCGGCCTTGCCGGCGAGATATTGCTTCGAGCAGGCGGTGCGGTCGTAGGGCGCGTCGTGTTCGTCCGACAGCAAGGTCACCGTGCCGCCTGCACCATGCCGCGCCAGCATTTCGGCGCAGGCATGACCCGCCGCGCCGCCGCCAACGATGACGATCCGTTCCGGCCCGGCGGAGGCAGCGGCCGGCGCGATCGCGGGCAGCTTGTCGCCGACCCGGATCGTGTCGCCGTCCTCGATCACCGCGAACCGGTCGAGTGACTCGAACGCCGGGGCGCCGACCGCCTCGCCGGTTTCGACGTCGAACCGCGCATGGTGCCAGGGGCAGCGCAGCGTACCGTCGGCGACCAATCCCTTGGCGAGCGGCGCGCCGGCGTGGGTACAGATACCCGCCAGGGCGCAGAGCTTGCCGCCGCTGCGCAGCAGCACGACGTCCTGCTCGCCGACCTTGCCGGCGACGATCGCGCCGTCGTCGAGTTCGGACGAGGCGATGCCGTCCGCCAGATTGCGTTCCGTCATGGCCTCGTCCGTCCTTTCGCTGGTGATCAGGCGGCGCGCTGCAGCGCCGTGGCTGCGAGATGCTCGCCGATGAACCAGACCTGTGGCTCGTTGGAGCGGATGATGTCGCTGACCAGCAGGTCGTTGGTGCCGTCGTCGCCCGATTCATCGGCCGCCTTGGCGCCCTCGTGCGCCTGTTCCAGCACGACACGATGCGCCTCGAGCAGGCGCGCCAGCATCGTCGGCACGTCCTCGCGTCCCTTGGGCGGGCGCGGTATGCGCGTCATCTCGGCGACGTCGTGCGGCGTCGCGATGCTGATCCCGCCGAGCGCCTGGATCCGCTCCGCCACCATGTCGACCAGCTCGGCCTGCTTCTCGTAATGCGTATCGAGCAGCAGGTGCAGCTGGTAGAAGGTCGCGCCGGACATCTGCCAATGATGCTTCTTGTACAGATCGCGCAGCATCATCGTGTCCGCGAGCACTTGGTTGAGGATCGACACGCTCTGCTTGCGCGCATTGTCGGACAGGCCGAGCGGCAGTTCCTTGAGCGTGCCGAACGGCTGGATCTCGCGATAGTCGATCTTGTATTGCGGCTGGGCTTCGTCCGTGGCGGCCACCATGTTGCTCCGGTTGTTGATGCAGGTGAAGGCCGAAGCGTTTGCCACGCATCGCGGTTCCCTCGTCACGCCACTGGAGCGGCCGTGGACAATTGATTGGACGACCGACCGAACCAACCTGGATCAAGAACATTATAGGCCGTTCAACCACTTGGGCGGCAAGGCATGGCGCAGGACGGACAAGGCCGATTGGGATCACGACGCTCGGCATGCTGACCGAGCTGCTCGCACGCTGGCGGCCGCACGACGCGGATGCGCCCGACGCACGGATCGACGGCTATCTGCCGCTCGCCCGCTATGGCGCGCTCGGCGATGGCCGGTCGGTGGTGCTTTCGGGAAGCGACGGTTCGATCGACTGGTGGTGCGTGCCCAACATGGACTCCCCGCCGCTGTTCGATCGCTTGCTCGATGCCGATCAGGGTGGTCGCTTCAGCCTGATCCCCGATTGCGACTTCACCGTCGAGCGCCGCTACCGGCAAGACAGCAACGTGCTGGAAACGGTGTTCACCACCGCCGGCGGCCGCGCGAGACTGACCGAATCACTCAACAGCGGCACCGCCGGGCGGCTACCCTGGGCGGAATTGGCACGCCGCGTCGAAGGGCTGGACGGCACGGTCCGCTTCCTGCTGACGATGCGGCCCGGCCGCCGTGGCGACACGGTCAATCCATATCATTCGACCATCGGCCAGCACACGGTGTTTCACGTCGAGCGCGTGCTCGGCCTGTTCGTGCACGATCCGCGCATCACCTGCCGCTGGTCGGACGAGGGTATCACCGGCGAGGTCGCCGTCGCGGCGGGCGACCGGCGTACCGTCGCGATCGTCGCGGGTCGCGACGAGCCGCTGGTCGCGCCGCCGATCGAGGAGATCGACGCGCGCATCGACGTGTCCGACACGGAATGGCGCGACTGGGCGGCCGGCGTCACCTATCAGGGGGCGGATCGTGCGGCCTTCCTGCGCAGCGCCCTCGCCCTCAAGCTGCTGCTCTATTCGCCGTCAGGAGCGATCGCCGCCGCCGCGACCACGTCGGTGCCCGAAGGGATCGGCGGCAAGAAGAATTACGACTATCGCTACGCCTGGGTCCGCGACGCCGGCTATACGATCAAGGCGTTCCTGACCGCCGGCGCGCAGGCGGAGGCCAAGGCCGCCTTCACCTGGCTGCTGGGTCAGCTTCGCGAGACGGGGACGCGCGTCTGCTACACGCTCGGCGGCGGCGTCGTGCCCCAGGTGTCCGAATGGGCGATGCCGGGCTATCGCGGCAGCCAACCGGTGGTCACCGGCAATCTTGCCACCGACCAGGCGCAGCATGGCGTCTATGGCGACATCTTCGAGACCGCCTCCTGCTTCGTCGCCAGCGGCAACATCCTGGACAGCGCCAGCGCCGAATTCCTCTCGCACCTCGCCGACCAATGTGCCGATCGCTGGCGCCTGCCCGACGCGGGCATGTGGGAATTGCAGCAGCAACGCCATTACACGATGTCGAAGATCAGCTGCTGGCAGGCGCTCGCCCGCGCCGTCGAACTCGCCGACCAAGGCCAGCTGCCGACCACCTGCCGCGAACGCTGGCAGCGCGAACGCGACCGGATCAAGGCGTGGATCGAGGCGGAATGCTGGTCGGAGGATCGGCAGGCCTTCGTCATGTATCCCGGCGCGGACGCGGTCGACGCCTCGCTCGCCCTCGCCGTCCGCTTCGGGTTCGACGGTAAGGAGCGGTTGCGCCTGACGCTGGACGCGATCGACCGGGAACTCGGCGCCGGGCCGTTCCACTATCGCTATACCGGAATGGCCGCCGAGGAGGGGTGTTTCCTGGCCTGTTCCTTCTGGATGGTCGAGGCGCGCGCGTTGCTGGACCAGCGAGCGCAGGCGCGCGACGCGCTCGACCGGCTGACCGCAGCGCTGTCGCATGGCCACGGCATCCTCGCCGAAATGGTCGACCCCGACACCGGCGCCTTCCTCGGCAACCTGCCACAGGGCCTCAGCCATCTGGCCCATCTGATGGCGCTGTCCGTGCTCAACGAGGACGCCGCCTGCGACTGATCGCCCCCCCCCCGCAGAGGGGGGGGGGGGGCCGCCGGGTAATGTCGGCGTGCGATGACCCCC
>JAEWJQ010000153.1 GCA_023386515.1 Pseudomonadota bacterium
GAATGGGACAGCCTGACGGTAATGGACTTCGTCGCGGCGATCGAGGACGAGTTCGACATCATCATCACGATGAACATGCAGGCCGAAATCGAGAATATCGGTCAGCTCGCCGATGCCGTCGCCAAGCTGAAGGCGCAGGCATGACCGAGACGGGCCTGCAGCCGGAGGTGCCGAGCCCGCTGGTCAGCGACGCGCCGCGCGACCTGATGAGCAAGTTCGACGGCCTGATCGCCGAGCGTCAGGCGCTGATCGACACCGGCGTCACCGATCCGTTCGCGATCGTCATGGAACAGGTGAAGAGCCCGACCGAGGCGGTGATCGCCGGCCGCGACACCATCCTGCTCGGCACCTATAATTACATGGGCATGACGTTCGATCCCGACGTCGTTGCCGCCGGACATGCCGCGCTCGACCAGTTCGGGTCGGGCACCAACGGCAGCCGCATGCTCAACGGCACGTTCCGCGACCATATGGCGGTGGAACAGGCGCTGCGCGATTTCTACGGCGTGTCGGGCGCGATCGTCTTTTCGACCGGCTATATGGCCAATCTCGGCATGATCTCGACCGTCGCGGGCAAGGGCGACTACGTCATCCTCGACGCCGACAGCCACGCCTCGATCTACGACGGCTGCAAACAGGGCTATGCGGAGATCGTCCGCTTCCGCCACAACGATGTCACCGATCTCGACAAGCGGCTCGGCCGCCTGCCCAAGGAGGCGGGCAAGCTCGTCGTGCTGGAGGGCGTCTATTCAATGCTCGGCGACATCGCGCCGCTCCGGGAGATGGTCGCCGTCGCCAAGAAGCATGGCGCGATGGTGCTCAGCGACGAAGCGCATTCGATGGGCTTCTTCGGTCCCAATGGACGCGGCGTCTATGAGGATCAGGGATTGGAGGGCGATGTCGACTTCGTTGTCGGCACCTTCTCCAAATCGGTCGGCACCGTTGGCGGGTTCTGCGTGTCGAACCACCCGAAGTTCGAGGCGATCCGCCTCGCCTGCCGCCCCTATATCTTCACCGCCTCGCTGCCGCCGTCGGTGGTCGCCACGGCAGAGGCGTCCATCCGCAAGCTGATGACCGCGCATGGCAAGCGGGCGCAGCTCTGGTCCAACGCCCGTCGCTTGCACGGCGGCCTCAAGCAACTGGGCTTCCGGCTCGGCACCGAGAATCCGGACAGCGCGATCGTCGCGGTCATCCTCGACGACCAGATGCAGGCGGTGGCGATGTGGCAGGCGCTGCTCGAGGCGGGGGTCTACGTCAACATGGCGCGGCCGCCGGCGACGCCGGCCGGCACCTTCCTGCTGCGCTGCTCGCTGTGCGCCGAGCATAGCGACGCGCAGATCGACACCGTGCTCGGCTATTTCCGCGCCGCGGGTCAGGCCGTGGGTGCGATCGGCTGAGCCGCCGTCCCCGGCTTCCCAGCGACGGGAGGTTGGGGTAGCATCCTTGCCGTGACGCGGGACGAGGCCGAACCGCTGGCCCGGGGGGGCCAAGCCGCCTGGCGCACCATCACGCTGGTCGTGATGGGGTTGCTCGGCGCGCTCGTGCTGGCCGGGCTGATCGTGACGCTCGGCAACGCCAACCGACAGCGCGACCGGGCGCTGCGGCTGCAGGCGCACAGCTATGACGTCATGATCCTGGCGCGGACGCTGGCGGGATCGATCGCCCAGTCCGAGGCGGCGCTCGGCCGATACGTGATCAGCGGCGACACTGCGCTCGGCCAGATCTATTACGACAAATGGCGGCTCGCGGGCACGCAGCTCGACCGGCTCGACGATCTCGTCCTGCCCAGCCGGACGCAAAGCCGTCGCGTCGACCATCTCCGCGACGCCTATGAGGATCGCGGCGAGGAACTGTCGCTGATCGCGCTCAGCACCACCTACAAGAAGAATGCGCAGGCGCTCGCCCGTTTCTACAAGGCGCGACAGTCCGCCAGCCTCAACGACATCGACCGGACGCTCAACCGGATCATCGACGGCGAGCGTGCCCTGCTCGACGCGCGCACCGCCGATGCGATGCGCACTGTCCAGCGGTCGAACCGTCTGGCGGCGGTGCTGGCGCTCTTCGGCGTGCTCATCGTCGTCGGCGCCTTGCTCCTCGGCTGGTTCATCATCCGCGCGATCGGCGAACGCGCCGTCGCCCGCGCAGAGGCGACGGCGGCGCAACAGCGGGCCGAGGAACTCGCCGCGGCGGTGTCGCGCGCCACCGAGGATCTCCGCGTCCAGGAAGCGAAGCTGCGCCAGGTCCAGAAGATGGAGGCGGTCGGCCAGTTGACCGGCGGCATCGCTCACGATTTTAACAATATGCTGGCGGTGGTGCTGGGCGGCCTGGAACTGGCGCGGCGCAGCGTCGATCACGATCCGGCCGCCGCCCGCCGCCACCTCGACAATGCCACCGATGGTGCCGACCGCGCCGCCGCGCTGACCCGCCGCCTGCTCGCCTTCAGCCGCGAGGAGTCGCTGAAGCCGGAGTCGCTCGATGCGGCGGGACTGGTCGCGGGCATGTCGGAATTGCTCGACCGGACGCTCGGCGACGCAATCACCGTGACCACGCAGGATGCGGCCCGCGGCTGGCGGGTGCGTGCCGACCGGGTGCA
>JAEWJQ010000218.1 GCA_023386515.1 Pseudomonadota bacterium
CAGCACCTCCGCACGCGCCGCCGCCGCCGCCGAATCGCGCTTCGCCGTCGCCAGCCGCGTCCGCTGGTCTGCAAGCGACTGTCCGCTCGCCGCGACGCTGCCGGACAGCAGCAGGGCCGTCGCGAGCCACAGCGCCGGCTGCACGCCTCGGTTTCGCCGCCCGCTCGCCGAATATGCGTCAGCACGCCTCGAGGGCATCATCGCGCCCTACCCTTCCCGATGGTAGGGATGCCCCGCCAGGATGCTGGTCGCGCGGAACAGTTGCTCGGCCAGCATCGCCCGCGCCAGCAAATGCGGCCAGGTCGCGCGGCCAAAGGACAGCAGCAGGTCCGCCTCCGCCCGTTCGGCATCGCCGAAGCCATCCGCCGCGCCGATCAGGAAGCGCGCCTCGCGCACGCCGTCGTCGCGCCAGCGTTCCAGCCGTCGCGCGAAGTCGAGCGAACCGAGCACCTCGCCCTTTTCGTCGAGCAGCACCCGCCGCGTCTGCGGCTCCAGCGGCGGCATGCGACCGCCGGTGTCGGGCAGTTCGGAGACACGCGTCGGCCAGGCGATCCGCTTCAGATAGCGGTCGACCAGATCGGCTTCGGGCGAGCGCCCGATCCGGCCGCGCGCGACGATGTGGAGAAGGATGCTCAGGCCTGCGTCGGCTGGCCCGGCGCCGCCGGAGCCTCGCCGAACTGCCACATCCGCTCCAGATTGTAGAAGGAGCGGACCTCGGGGCGGAACAGGTGGACGATCACGTCGCCGGCGTCGAGCAGCACCCAGTCGGCCGCAGGCAGCCCTTCGATGCGGACGATGCGACCGAACTCGGCCTTGATCTTCTCGGCGAGCTTGGTTGCCATCGACGCGACCTGACGCGTCGAACGGCCACTGGCGATCACCATATAATCGGCGATCGACGATTTGCCGGCGAGCGGGATCGATACCGCCTCCACCGCCTGGTCATCGTCGAGGGAGGCCATCACGAGTCGATGCAGCGCCTCGACCTCGGCCGGATCGGACATGGGCGCGGCACGCGAGGGTGCAGCCTGGGGGGTCGTCGCCAAGTTAGCTCCTGGGTTGCTGGACCGGTTGGCGCCGGTGCCAGTCGGGATCGGCCGCGCGGGCCGCGGTCGCGGACGTCGGGTCGGGGCGGAAGTGCAGCAGCACGAGGGCCGGCAATCTCCACGTCGTCCAATCGCTCGCCTGGTCTGCGGGCCGTTGGAAGCGTCGCAGCCAGCCCATCGCGACACTCGCGAGGGCCTTATCATCATACCCCGGACGGGCGATCACCGCAATCGGCATCGTGCGGGCGATCTCGCGCCAGCCGCGCCAGCGGTGGAACTGCGCCAGATTGTCCGCCCCCATCAGCCAGATGAAGCGCGTCTTGGGGTAGCGGCGACGCAGCTTGCGCAGCGTGTCGAGCGTGTAGCGGGTGCCGAGCCGCACCTCGATGTCGGTCGCGCGGATCGGCGCGCGCCGCGCCATCGTCCGCGCCGAGCCGAGCCGCGCCGCGAACGGCGCCATGTCCGGCGCGCCGGCCTTCAGCGGATTGCCCGGCGACACCATCCACCACGCCTCGTCAAGATTGAGGACGCGGATCGCCGCCAGCGTGATCCGCCGATGCCCGCGATGCGCCGGGTTGAACGAGCCGCCGAGCAGTCCGATGCGGGTCAAGACGGCAGCTGCCAGTCCTCGCGTTCGTGATGCACGCGGATGACTTCAACCGTTCGCCCCTTAATCCGGTAACGGATCAAATAAGGCGTATCGTGGACCCGCAGCAGACGCTGCTCGCCGTCGAGCGGCCGGCCACCGCGAGGGAAGCTTTCGAGAAAACGCGCACGGTGACGTATCGCGGCAACCGTCCGAGCAGCCATTGCGGGCGACACCTCCCGCGCCAGCCAGTCGCCGATGCTTCGCACATCCAACAAGGAAAGCGGCGACCAGCTTATCCGCATTGGGCGCGATAAGCGGCAATCATTGCGTCGAGCTCGGCCATGACCTCTTCATGCGGAATGCCCTCCCCCCGATCGAGCGAGTCGATCCCCGCCTGGATGAAGGCGTCGAAATCGTCGTCGGTTTCCGCCGCGCGTCGGATCGCCTCGGCCGCGAATTCGGGACCGGTCATGCCACGGCGGCTGGCGACGCGCTCGACCATCGCCATCGTTTCCGCGTCGATTTCGGTCGTGATCGGCTGAAGGCTGGCCATGGCTGCCATATAGGCGATACGCCGCCCCCGCTCAACTCAACCGCGCACCTGCCCGGTGCCGCGGCCGATCCATTTGTACGTCGTCAGCCCCTCCAGCGCCACCGGCCCGCGCGCGTGCAGCCGCCCGGTCGCGATGCCGATCTCCGCGCCGAGCCCGAACTCGCCACCGTCGGCAAATTGCGTCGAGGCGTTCCACAAGACGATCGCCGAATCGACCGCGGTCAGGAAGCGCTCCGCCACCGCGGGATCGCCCGCGACGATCGCATCGGTGTGGTGCGAGCCGTGCGCGGCGATGTGGGCGATCGCCTGCTCGACTCCGTCGACCATCGCGACCGATGCGATGGCGTCGAGATATTCGGTATCCCAATCGGCCGCGTCGGCGATGGCGAGGCCGGGCACCAGCGCAGCGGCCTGGTCG